>JBLMYG010000336.1:0-3917 GCA_050258155.1 Acidithiobacillales bacterium | reverse complement strand
ATCATCGCCGCCCTGATCGGCGGGGCGATCGTGGCGTCGCTTCTCGTGCGCCGGACGGACCCCCGAAAGGGCGGTTAGTCCGGGAGGATGACCTCCGTCCGCCGGTTCTGTGCCCGTCCCTCGGGGGTGTCGTTCGGGGCGATCTCGAACTCCTTGCCGAAGCCGCGTGTCCTGAGGCGGGCGCGGTCGATGCCGCGGGACGAGAGGTACATGGCGACCGCCTCGGCCCGCTCGAGCGAGAGCCGGTCGTTCAACTCGTCGCTCCCCGTCGAGTCGGTGTAGCCGCAGACGTAGACCGAAGCCGCCGGAAAGTACCGGTCCAGGATTTCGGCCTGCTTGTCGAGGACAGGAAACGCCTCCGGCTTCAGATCGGCCTTCTCCGTGTCGAAGGAGACTTTCTCCGCGTACTCGAAGACGAGGATGCGGGTCAGGCCGAGCCGCTTCGCGACGGGCGAGATCTCGCCCCTGCCGAGGCGGAAGAGGAGCTGGGCCTTCTCCGGCGAGAGGATCCGCAGCCGCCGTTCGACTGTCTCGAGGTCGCCCTTGGCGGCGGCCAGGTGGGCGAGGTCGGCCCATGTCTCGATCTCGACGACCCGGGGCGTCTCGCCGAGGTTCCGCCCCCGGAAGCGGATCTCGGCGTTCCCCGGCTGGGAATCCACGTTCACGGCCATCCGGAGGGTGACCGTCTTCTCCGCGCAGGAGAGGGCCAGAACGGCCGACAGGACCGCCATGACGACCCGTTCGCACGCCACGGGGCCAGTATAGGTGCGGCAGCGCGCACGAGCACGCCGTCTCAGAACGGAACGGAGACGGCGAAGCGTCCCTCGACGGGCTTGCCGTCGGCGGCGAGTGCCGGCCTGTACCGGGCCCGGCGGACGGACGAGAGAACGAGGTCGTCGCACGCGGGTACGCCGGACGAGGAGATCACGATCGCGTTCCCGAGCGACCCGTCTTCGGCCACGACGAGGGAGAGACCGACGACTTTTCCGGCGCAAGCGGCCGCGAGCTCTGCGGGTGCCACCACGACCGGGGGCTCGACGAAGTCCGGAGGGTACTTCGGCCGCCGCAACTCGGGCGGAGAGGGCGACGCCGGCTTCCGCGGGGCGGAAGATGCCCTGCGGGCGATGGTGTCGGTCCGGGGCGCCGGGGTCGCCGGAACGCTCGTAGGGGTGGGCGGCGTCGGCACAGGCGGGGGCAAGGGAGTCGTCGGGCTCAGCCGGAGCCGCCCCTCGGGCCTCGGCGGACCCTCGGGAGGCGCGGTCGAACGCGGAGATGTCGAGCGGAATACGAACGATGCTGCCGCAGCAAGCGCCACGAGGACCGCGAAGGGGGCGGCGCGGCGTCGCCACGGTCGCCGGGGGCGCGGGACGCCAGCGGTCTCGGCCGGCAGCGGTGGCAAAGGGGCGGTGGGTCTCGGGGGGGCGGCCGGGGCTGCGAGGAGAACCGAGGTGGTCGTGGTCTTCGCACCTTCGCCCGCTGCCTGCCGGGCCTTGGCCAGGTAGGCCTCGAGATCCGCCTTCATCTCGCGCGCAGAGGGGTATCGCGCCTCACGTGCGGTCGCGAGGGCGCGCATGACGATCCGCTCCAGCTCCGGGTCGATGCCGGGAAGCCGCCGCGAGATCGGCTCGGCCTGCTCGGTCAGGCGCCGCACGACCGTGGCTACGGCCTCCTCCGAGTCGAAAGGCACGGAGTTCGTCAGCAGCTCGTAGAGAGTGATCCCCAGGCTGTAGAGGTCGCTCCGGCCGTCGAGGCTCTCGCCCCGAAGCTGCTCGGGCGACAGGTAGCCCGGAGAACCCAGGACGAACCCGGTCCGGGTCCTCGTCAGGCTCTCGGCAGCCTTGGCGATGCCGAAGTCGGACAGGATAGGTCTTCCGGCCGCGTCGAGGAGGATGTTCGCCGGCTTGATGTCGCGGTGGATGACGCCGCGGGAATGGGCGTAGTCGAGCGCGTCGAGAATCGCGGCTCCGACCCGGGCCGTCTCCTCCTCGTGAAGGCGGCCGTGGCGCTCGAGCCTCAGGGCGAGGCTCGGCCCGTCCACGTACTGCATGGTGAACCAGAGGAAACCTCCGGCGTTGCCGAAGTCGTGGATCCGGATGATCCCCGGGTGCTCGAGGGAGGCGACGAGGCGTGCCTCCTGCACGAAGCGCTTCGTGACGTCGGACTCGGCCGAGCGCGACTCGTCCAGCACCTTGAGCGCCTCGAGGCGCTCGAGGTTCCGGTTCCTGACCTGGTAGACCGACGCGAAGCCCCCCTTGCCCAGAAGGCCGAGGACCTCGTACCGCTCGCCGAGGAGCTCCCCGATGAGCCGGCCCCGTTCGTCGACCGGGTTCACGGGGGCATCCTATCGCCGCCCGCCGGGCCGGGCAGGTGCGGTTTCGGATCTGATCCTCGGCTCCGATCGCCTGATGCATCGGGGGGAGGGGCAGGGCGGGCCGGGGAGCGGCAGAATCGGACCGGAGGCCTCCATGGACTATCCGATCTGGGACCTCGCGCTCGGCGGGGGCGTTCTCATTGCCATCATCGCCATCCTGCACGTCCTCGTGTCGCACTTCGCCATCGGCGGGGGGATCGTCATGGCCGTGGCAGAGACCCGCCTCGTCCGGCGCCCCGACCCGGCCCTTCGGGCGCTGCTGAAACGTTCGTCGCTCATGCTCATCCTGGTCTCGACCGTTTTCGGAGCCCTCTCGGGCGTCGGCATCTGGTTCGTCATCGGCCTCGTGCAGCCAGCGGCCACGTCGGCCCTGATCCACAGCTTCGTCTGGGGCTGGGCGATCGAATGGGCCTTCTTCCTCCTCGAAGTCGTCACGGCGCTGGCCTGGTACGCGACGTGGGACCGCGTCCGGCCGCGGACGCACCTTCTGCTGATCGTCCTCTACGCCTTCGCCGCGTGGATGTCCCTCGCCGTCATCCAGGGAATCCTCGCCTTCATGCTGACGCCCGGACGCTGGCTCGACACGCACGCCTTCTGGGACGGCTTCCTGAACCCGACATATCTTCCCGGAGTCCTCTTCCGGACGGGAGTCTGTTTCCTGCTGGCCGGCGGGTACATGATGCTCGCCGCCCTCCGCGAGAAGGACCGGGTGGCGCGGGCCCGCCTCGTCCGCTTCCTGGCGGGCTTCGAGGTGGCCGGCCTGCTTCTCGCGGTGCCGGGGCTCGCCGCCTGGGAAAGAGTCCTCCCGGAAGAGGTCCGGAGCCTCTTTCTGGGCGCAAAGCCTCTGATCGCCGCTCTCGGGGCGACGCACCGTTATCTGGTCTGGGCGCTGATCGCCTCGGCCCTTCTCGCCCTTCTCGCACTCGCCGTCCCGCGCCTCGTCCGCTGGCCGCAGGCGGCGATCGCCCTTCTCGTGGCCTTCGGGGTTCTCGCCGGATACGAGCGGGTGCGCGAGGGAGCCCGGAAGCCGTTCGTCATCCGGGGCTACATGTTCTCGAACGGAATTCTCGTCTCGGAGATCCAGCGACTGGACAGGGACGGGATCCTTTCGAAGGCGAAGTGGGCGGCGCATGACGCCGGCGCGACGCCCCTTTCCCGCGGCCGGGCCGTCTTCCGGGCCGAGTGCGCCTCGTGCCACACGCTGGACGGCTACCTGAGCATCCGGAAGAGAACGGCCGCGGTCGACGCCGACTTCCTGACGCTCCTCGTGACCGCGCTCCGGGACGACGGGCCGCGATGGGCCTCCCGCCCGCAGCAGAAGCCCGACTACCCCTACATGCCTCCCTTCGTCGGAACGGACGAGGAGCTCTCGGCGCTCGTGGCCTACCTGGACAGCCTGAAAACGAAGCAAACGGCGGAGGTGCTCCGTGCCCGCTGACCTGGTCCCCGCCCTCGACCCGGCACCGATTCCCGGGCCGCCCGGCCTTCTCGTCTTCCTCTGGGTCGTGACGTTCTTCCTTCACTTCCTCTGCGTGAACGCCGCCCT
>JBLMYG010000335.1:0-7977 GCA_050258155.1 Acidithiobacillales bacterium | reverse complement strand
GGGGCTGGAGAGCCGGTCACCCGTCGACCTTCAGGACGGCGAGGAAGGCCTCCTGGGGGAGATCGACGCGGCCAACCCTCTTCATCCGTTTCTTCCCCTCCTTCTGCTTTTCGAGGAGCTTTCGCTTCCGCGTGACGTCGCCGCCGTAACACTTGGCGAGGACGTTCTTCCGGAGGGGCCTGACGGTCTGGCGGGCGATGATCTTCGAGCCGATCGCCGCCTGAATGACCACCTCGAACATCTGCTGCGGGATCATCTCCTTCATCTTCTCGCAGAGGGCGCGCCCCTTGGCGGCCGCCTTGTCCCGGTGGACGATGAGGGCCAAGGCGTCGACCGGCTCGCCGTTCAGGAGGATGTCGAGCTTGACGAGGTCCCCCGGGCGGTCGCCCAGGAGCTGATAGTCGAAGGAGGCGTAGCCCCGGGAGACCGACTTCAGCCTGTCGTAGAAGTCGAGGATCACCTCGTTCAGGGGGAATTCGTACTTCAGGACGGCCCGGTCGGTTCCAGCGTATTCCAGGGAGACCTGCGCCCCGCGCCGCTCCTCCGCGAGGGCGAGGAGCCCGCCGAGGAACTCGTCCTTCGTGATGATGGTGGCGAGAATGTACGGCTCCCGGATCTCCTCGATGGACTGGGGGGGCGGGAGCTTCACGGGGTTGGAGATCTCCAGCGTTTCGCCCCGAGTCGTCACGACCCGGTACGGCACGGAGGGGGCCGTCGTCACGAGAGAGAGGTCGAACTCCCGCTCGAGGCGCTCCTGGACGATCTCCATGTGGAGGAGCCCGAGGTAGCCGCACCGGAAGCCGAAGCCGAGGGCCGTGGACGACTCGGGCTCGAAGGTGAACGACGCGTCGTTCAGGCGGAGCTTCTCCATGGCGTCGCGCAGGCGCTCGTAGTCGTCCGAAGCGACCGGGAAGAGCGAGGCGAAGACCATCGGCCTGACGTCCAGGAAGCCCGGCAGCGCCTCGACGCAGGGGCGGTCCGCCTCGGTCATCGTGTCGCCGACCTTCGTGGCGTGGAGGTCCTTGATCCCCGCGATGACGTAGCCGACCTCGCCGACGGAGAGTTCCGGGACGACCTCCTGCTTCGGCGTGAAGACCCCGACCTCCTGCACCTCGAAGGCCAGGCCGGCCCCCATCATCCGGATCCTCGTCCCGGCCCGGACGGTTCCCTCGCGGACGCGGACGAGGCAGGTCACGCCGCGGTAGAGGTCGAACCACGAGTCGAAGAGGAGCGCCTTCAGCGGCGCCCCGGACTCCCCGGACGGCGGCGGGACGAGGTGGACGATCTCCTCGAGGAGGTCACGGACGCCGGTGCCGAGCTTGGCGGATGTGAGGACCGCGTGCTTCGCCGGAAGCCCCAGCACCTGCTCGATCTGCTCGCGGGCCATCTCGGGGACGGCCGACGGCAGATCCACCTTGTTGATGCAGGGAACGATCGTCAGGTCGTTGTGGACGGCGAGATAGGCGTTGGCCAGTGTCTGCGCCTCGACCCCTTGCGTGGCGTCCACGACGAGCACCGCTCCCTCGCAGGCGGCGAGCGAGCGGGAGACCTCGTACGTGAAGTCGACGTGCCCCGGCGTGTCGATGAGGTTCAGGACGTAGTCGTCCCCATCTACGGAGCGGTAGTGAAGCGTGACCGAGCGGGCCTTGATCGTGATCCCCCGCTCTTTCTCGATCGGGTTGTCGTCGAGCACCTGTTCGTGCATTTCCCGGGCCGGCAGCGCCCCCGTGATCTCCAGGATCCGGTCGGAGAGCGTCGTCTTCCCGTGGTCGATGTGGGCCACGATGGAAAAGTTCCGGATGTGCGAAGGATCGGTCATGGACGTCCGCGGGAGGCAGGAAGGAACTGGCCGCGCGGGGGCGTCATTCTAGCGACTCGAGCGGCCAGCGGGAGCGGGCGACGGCGGCCAGGCCCTCGCCCGTCTTGCCGGCCCGGAACCGGACGAGGCCGGCGAAGGCGACCATCGCGCCGTTATCGCCCGTCAGGGACGGGTGCGGGAGGAGGACCTCGACGTCGCATCTCCGTCCCCACGCGTCGAGCCGCTCGCGGAGGAGTGAGTTGGCGGCCACGCCTCCGGACACCGTGAGGAGCCGGAACGGCTCGCGCTCCAGCGTCCGGGAGAGCCGGTCCGTAAGCTGCGCCACGACGGCTTCCTGGAAGTCGGCCAGAAGATTGCGGAGCGTCTCCGACGCGGCGTCTTCCTCGAGCGTCCCGATCGCGTCCGGAATCCCCGTCTGCGGCCGAAGGCCGAGCGCGCGGAGCCGGTCCCGGACGGCGGTCTTGAGGCCCGAGTAGCTGAAGTCGAGCGATCCGTCGGAGAAGCGCGGGACCGGCAGCGGCTGCCGCGGGCGCCCGCTCCGCGCCAGGCGGTCGACGACCGGACCGCCCGGGTAGCCGAGCCCCGCCATCTTCGCCACCTTGTCGTACGCCTCGCCGGCGGCGTCGTCACGGGTTCTCGCGCCGAGGGCGATTCGCCCCTTTCGAAAACGGTAGAGGTGCGTGTGCCCGCCAGAGACGACGAGGGCCGCGAAATCGTCCGGCACGGCCCGCGCCGCCCCTCCCGCCGGATCGAGAAACGGCGAGAGGCAGTGCGCCTCGATGTGGTGGACCGGGACGAACGGTACGCCGAGGCCGAAGGCGACTCCCTTCCCTTCGGAGAGGCCCACGAGGAGCGCTCCGACGAGCCCGGGGCCCGCCGTCGCCGCCACGAGCGTGACGTCGCAGAGCGAGGCCCCCCCTTCGGCGAGCGTCCGGTCGAGCAGGGGCGGGAGGTTCGTCAGATGGGCCCGCGCGGCGAGCTCGGGGACGACGCCACCGAATCGCCCGTGCGCTTCGACCTGCGAGGCGACGACCGACGAGACGATCCGCCCCTCCCCGGAAAGGAGGGCCAGCGACGTCTCGTCGCACGACGTCTCGAGGCCCAGAACCAGCGTCACGAGGCGAGGACTTTCAGCCCGCGGGCGTGCGGCGGCTCGCTGATGCCGCGCTCCGTCACGATGACGTCGGCGAGGCCAGCCGGCGTGATGTCGAAGGCGGGATAGAGGGCGGTCACCCCGTCGGGGGCGAGGCGGATCGCCTCTCCCGCCGCCGTCGTGACGACGAGGACCTCCTCGCCGTCGCGGAACTCGATCGGGATCGAGCGGCCGTCCGGACAGGACGGATCGAGCGTCGTCGTCGGCGCGGCGACCACGAACGGGACGCCGTGGGCCCGGCAGACGAGGGCCAAACCGTAGGTTCCCACCTTGTTCGCGACGTCCCCGTTGGCGGCGATCCGGTCGGCGCCGACGACGACGGCGTCCACGCGCCCCGAGGCGATCGTCGCCGCCGCCGCGACGTCGGGGAGGAGCGTGACGGGGATCCCGTCGCGCTTAAGCTCCCACGCGGTCAGGCGTGCTCCCTGAAGAAAGGGACGGGTCTCGTCGGCGAAGACCGAGACGGGCCCCTCCGCCGCGAGCGCCCTGACGATCCCGAGCGCCGTGCCGACACCCGCGGTCGCGAGCGCTCCGGCGTTGCAGTGGGTCAGGATCGTGAGGACCGGCTGCTCCCGGCGGGCGGGCGAGCGCCGGCGAAGCCATGCGGCCCCCCGGCGGCCGATCCGGGCGCAGGCCTCTCGGTCCTCCTCCGCGATCGATGCCGCCTCGCGCTCCAGCGCCCCGGCCCGCTCGACGGCGGGCTCCCCCGCCGACGCCTCGATCGCGCGGCGCATCCGGGCCACCGCTGCCGGGAGGTTCACGGCCGTGGGGCGTGCGGCAGCGAGGCGCTCCGCCGCAAGAGAGAGGGCGGCGTCGAGGTCCGCCGTGGCGCGTGAGGCGAGACGTCGCGCCTCGACGGCGAGGCCGAAGGCCGCGATGACGCCGATCAGCGGCGCACCGCGGACGGCGAGCGAGCGGATCGCGTCGGCCGTCTCTGCGGCGCTCTCGCACTCCAGGAAGACCTCCTCGTGCGGAAGCCGCCGCTGGTCGAGGAGGAGCAGCCGCCCGGTCGAATACGACCAGGGGGCCACCGAGGTTGAGATCGGCGTCTCTGCCACGGGCCGACTATAGAATCGTTCCGGTACCTGCAGGCGGGCCCGCCTTCGCGGGCCATCAAGCCGGAGAGGAGCGTCCATGCCCGCCCTTCCGACCTCCATCCGCGACCTACCTCTCTCGCAGAAGGCTCTCTTCCTCCGCGTGGACTTCAACGTCCCGATCAAGGACGGCGCCGTCCGGGACGACACGCGTGTCGTGGAGGCCCTCCCGACGATCCGCCTCGCCCGGGAGAAGGGGGCGAGAGTCATTCTCGCCTCCCACCTCGGCAAGGCGAAGGGGGCGCCTGATCCGAAGTACACGCTGGCGCCCGTCGCGAAGACGCTGGAGACGCTCCTGGGCACCCGGGTCGCCTTCGCTCCCGACTGTGTCGGCGAGCCCGCCCGGACAGCGGCCTCCGCGCTGGCGCCCGGCGGCGTCCTCCTTCTCGAGAACACCCGGTTTCACGCCGGGGAGGAGAAGAACGCCCCGGATTTCGCCCGGGAGCTCGCCTCCCTCGCGGAGGTCTACGTGAACGACGCCTTCGGAACGGCCCACCGCGCCCACGCCTCGACGGCGGGGATGGCGGCGCACTTCCCGAAGGAGGCCCGGGGGGTCGGCCTCCTGATGGAGAAGGAGCTGAAGGCGCTCTCCCGCGTCGTGGACGCCATCGACCGCCCCTTCGCCGCGATCCTCGGCGGGGCGAAGATCCTCGGGAAGATCGCCGCCCTCGAAGCCCTCGTGGAGCGGGCCGACGTCGTCCTGATCGGCGGCGGGATGGCGAACCACTTCGTGAAGGCGCTGGGCCTCGAGGTCGGAACCTCGCTCATCGAGCCGGACGGCGTCCCGATCGCCCGGAAGGTGATCGACCGTTGCCGTGAGCGGGGCGTTTCGCTCGTTCTCCCGTCCGACTTCGTCGTGGCGCCCTCCCTCGAAGAGGCCTCGGCGTCGAAGACCGTCGCCATGGACGCCATCTCGAAGGGCGCCGCCGCCTATGACATCGGCCCGAAAACCCTCGAGATGTTCCGGCGGATGACGGCGGCTGCGAAGACGATGTTCTGGAACGGCCCGATGGGAGTCTTCGAGACGAAGCCCTTCGACGCCGGGACGATGGGCGTCGCGCGGATGATGGCCGAGTCGGCCGCATTCACGGTCGTGGGTGGCGGCGAGAGCGTCGAGGCCGTCCACGCTGCGGGTGTCGGGGAAAAGATCTCGCACGTCTCGACGGGGGGCGGTGCGTCGCTCGACCTCGTCAGCGGGGCGAAGCTCCCGGGTCTCGAGGCTCTGAAATGAACCGGGCGGAACCGACACATTGCGACGACGCTCGCGCGTCGTCCCCCCGACGGACGCATCGCGTCCGTCCCCTCCGGTTTCGAGGACGCCTGACATGAGAAGCCGACAGAGACTTGTGATCGGGAACTGGAAGATGAACCTTCCCGCAACCGCGGCAGAGGGCTTCGTGACGCTCTTCCGGGAGGAGCTCCCCTCGCTCCCGGCGGCCGCCCGAATCGGCATCGCGCCGGCCTTTCCCGCCCTCGACCGTGTCGGCCGGGCGCTTTCCGGGACGCCGGTCCTCCTCGGCGCGCAGGACGTCCACGCCGAGAAAGAAGGCGCCTTCACCGGGGAGGTCTCAGCCGGAATGCTGAAGGACCTCGGCGTCGCCTTCTGTCTCGTCGGCCACAGCGAGCGGCGGCGATACCGGCGCGAGGCCGAGGCCGAGCTCACCAAGAAGATCGCACGACTCGTCGAGGCGAGGATCGCCCCCGTCTACTGCGTCGGCGAGACGCTCGAGGAGCGCGAGGCGGGCAGGACCGGTGAGATCCTCGCCCGGCAGCTGACGGCCCTGGACGGCCTTGCCGTTCCGCCCCCAGGGCTGGTTCTGGCCTACGAGCCGGTTTGGGCGATCGGGACCGGCCGTGCTGCGACGCCGGAGATGGCCGCCGACGCCCATCGGGCTCTCCGATCGGGCCTGGCGGCACGGTGGGGAGAGCCTGTTGCGGCAGATCTCCTGATCCTCTATGGCGGCTCCGTCACGGCAGTGAGCGCCGCCGCGCTCTTCTGCAGGGAAGAGATCGACGGGGGACTCGTCGGAGGGGCGTCCCTCGACCCGAAGGGGTTCGCGGCGATCATCCGAGCCGCCGCCTGACGGAGAGGATTCGCGGAAACGCGAGCTTTCGTCTATGCTCGGCGGTCCCGGCGGACCGGCCCGGCCGCGGGACCAACCGGAGGACCCGATCCGATGCTCTACGTGCTGATTCCCCTTTACGTCATCGTCTGCATCTTCCTGATCCTCGTCGTCCTCCTCCAGCAGGGGAAGGGGGCCGACGTGGCGAGCGCCTTCGGCGCCTCCTCGTCGCAGACGACCTTCGGTGCCCGGGGGGCCACCACGCTCCTCGAGAAGATCACGACCTGGTCGTTCGTCGCGTTTTCGATCCTCGCCGTGGCGATCTCGCTCATCGAGGCCCGGCCGAAGTCGCTCCTCATCCAGTCACAGAAGGGGGCTAAGGCTGTCCCCTCCGCTCCCGCCCCGGCCGCCCCGGCTCAGCCCGCGGCGCCAGCTCAGCCCGCTCCCGCGGTTCCGGCTCCCGCAACCAAGTAGTCCCGTTGCTAATGGGCGGGGGAGAGTTATCATCCCCCTCCCTCGCGTGTGCCCTGGTGGCGGAATTGGTAGACGCGCACGTTTGAGGGGCGTGTGGAGCAATCCGTGCCAGTTCGAGTCTGGCCCAGGGCACCAAACAGCTTCTGCGAAAAGGGGGGACGCTGTCCCCCCTTTTCGATTACCCCCCTGAACGGGGCGCTGCCCCCCCTTTCGATTCCCCCCGCCGCCGGGCGTCAGAACTTGTCGGCGAATTCCGAGATGCCGGGGATGAGAAAGCGCTGGCCGTTGACGGCCTTCACGATTCCGAGGATGGCCACGACGACCCAGGCTAGCCAGACGAGGCTGTGGACGATGAAGAAAAAGGGAATCATGTAGGTGAGGATGGAGACTGCGACCCAGAGGATGAGGAAGCAGCCGGTCAGGACGAGACCGTGCTTGGCGTGCCACTGAACTTCCCTGTCGTTCTTCTCGACGATGAGGGGGATGAGCGCGAGAAGACCCAGGTAGGAGAGGACCAGCATTCCGGTATTGCGCTGCCCGGCCGACAGAGGAGGGGGCGGCGGAGCCACGGGGGGGGCGGGCGGAGCCGGGGGCGGGGGAACGCTTCCGTTCGTCATCGCAGACTCCTTTCGAGGGGCGGAGTCTACGACGGAGCGGGGCCCCGGCGCTCTGGCGTCAGTTGCGCGCCGCGGCCTCCGCGATGAGCAGCCGGACCTCTCCGTTGACGGTCTCGACGGAGATCGGCTCCCGCCCTCCGTTCAGGTCGCCGCGCGCCTCCTTCGGCCCCCACTTCCCTTCCACTTTCAGATCAGAAAACTCGGACCGGATCCTGCCGTTGATCGTCTGGAGGTTGTAGCGGATGGAAGACTCACGCGCCGCCGTCACCGTCACCGAGCCGTTCACCGTCTCGAGGTCCGATTTCCGGGCCGGCCCGGTAAAGGAGACCTCCAGCGAGCCGTTCACGGTGTTCGCGTGCACCGGTCCTTCCTGACCGGAGACCCGGATCGAGCCGTTGACGGTGTTGAGGACGAGGGAGCCGGCTCGGCGCTCCGCGAGGATCTTCCCGTTCACCGTCTCGGCCTGGACCGGGATGGCGGGAGGCAGCTTCAGCTCGTAGCTGACGTCCGCGGGGGAACGGCCCCACCAGAAGAAAAAGCTCCAGCCCGAGTGCTTCGGGAGAATCGTCTCGATGTCGAGCGCCGTTCCGCTCTTCCGGATCCGGATCTCGGTCTCCCGGAGGGTGTCGGCGGCGCTTCCCCCTTTCGCTTTCTTGACGGCCACGATTGAGAGCGTCGGCTTGTCCCACGCCTCCACGTGGATCGAACCGTTGACGTTCTGCACCCTGACTTTCTGGACCCCTTCGAGATCCAGGTT
>JBLMYG010000334.1:0-3560 GCA_050258155.1 Acidithiobacillales bacterium | reverse complement strand
TTTGACCTTTCCGTCCTCCGTGACCTTCACGTTCGCGGGCTTGAGGTCCCGGTGGACGATCCCCTTCTCGTGCGCTGCCTCCAGCGCCTCGGCGATCTGCCTCGCGATCGAGAGCGATTCCGCGAGCGGGACGGGGCCGGCGGCGATCTTCGCCTCCAGTCCCTCGCCTTCGACGAGCTCCATCGCGAGCACGTGGCGGGTGGATGTTGAGCAAGAGGAAGAGGACGCTCCAGGGATTTCTTCGAACGAATAGAGAGTCGCGATCCCCGGATGATTCAGGCTCGCCAGCAACTTCGCCTCGCGCCCGAACCGGGTTCTTCTCTCTTCATTTTCGAAGAACTCTTCCGGCAGCAGCTTCAGCGCCACGGGTCTTTCGACGCGCGTGTCCTGGGCCCGATAGACCTCTCCCATCCCGCCCGCGCCGAGGAGCGATTGAATTTCGTACGCGCCGAGGCGGGCACCGGCTGAGAGGCTCATGGAGCGTCGATGGCGATTATGGCCGACCGGGCCTTCCGTCAGCGGGAAACGCCCCACGCCCGTCGCGCCTGATCGCTTCGAGAACGGCATCTGGAGGCCGACAACGGCGTCTGGAGGCCGAGGCGGTCTTCTCCCCGATTCTTAGTCCAGCACGACTCTGGCAAGAGGGACGTGGGTTTGACTTCGTTCGAAGGCTCAGGAGTGAGGAAGAGGAAGGCTGAACTGCAGCCTGGCTCTCGTTCCCTTGGACCGGCAGTAGGGCAGGGTCGGACCATGACGCTCCGCGGGCCCGAAGGCGGTGAATCGGCGCTATGAGGTGCTATTCCAGACAACGGGCGTCTCGTCGGCATCCTGTCGCTCGGATCCGGTGACGTATTTCCGTGGCACGCCCACACTCCTATCGAGGATGTCGCCGTCTGTCTCTCGGGGCGAATCGAAGTGGAGCGCGGAGTCCGGATGAGGTCGATGTTCCGTCCTCCGGCGAGTGGAGCCGGACAGCGCCGAGACGTGTCCTCTGCGTTTGGAATCCCGGCACTTCGGATGCGTCGTAGCTCCCGAACCAGGGCGTCGGATCCTACGACTTCCTGCCGATCCAGGACGAAATGAAGTGACCTGCCCCTTCAGTTAGGTAGAGGCCGCCTGCAAGTTTCTGGCAGATCTCCTTCACCGGCGTTCCGGCCTCATTTTGCTAGACCGCCAAGGCGATCTGCCCTCTCTGCGCCACCTCTTCTTCGCCGTGACCCTTCTTTCCTACCGAAGAAGATCGCGCCCCGCCCATTTCCTCGAGTCGCGAACGCACCACCCTTTTGGGAAGACGTCAGACCCATTGAAGTGGGATCGTCTGGTTGGGCCCGGGCTCACGGGAGCGAAGCGGCGACGGCCTTGAACTCGGCTTCGGTCAGCCCGAGCATTGTTTCGGTGATGACGTTCCCTTGGGTTCCGGTCTCAAGGAGCATGGACGCCACGCCCTTGACGTTCGACGCCTCCGCGATGAGGAGAAAGTCGTAGCGGCCCATTGTCAGATACCAGGCGACCATCTTGCCGCCGGCGTCCCTTATGGCTTTGCGGAGAGCTTCGATGCGGGTCGGGCCTTCCTTGATCGTTGCGATACCTTGCTGCGTGTACTTTCCCAGAATGATAAATGTCTCCAACGTAGCCTCCTTCACGCATGGGGCTTAGTCTTCAGATGGCACACCATCCCATTGTTTACGCTACCACGGAGGGGTCCGAATCGGCCGCGGGTCTTGGAAAGGGCGGCGAGCCCCTGTTCTCTCCCGCGAACCCGCATCGGGTCCGCGGCTACCAGAGTCGCCGCGGGAGACCTTGCGGGGTTACGCACGTGAGGCGGCGAGGGCTGCCGGCGTCTCCGGGCGCGGTCGGAGGGTCGCTGACCCGGAGACTCCCGGCGTCTTGGGGGTGGCCCAAGGGTGCTGTCGAAGATCCTGAGGCGAAAGCCCTCTCCGGCCCGAGATCAGTTCGAGGTTCTCAGTTCCGGCTCAGAACTGGGTTGGAACCGGCGCCGCTACTGGACTACCGTCTCCACCGTCTCGAGGACGATGATGCCCCGTTTCTCAAGCTCCTTCATGAAGTGCGCGTAGCCCGCGCCGTAGATGGCGTCCTCGGGCGGGACGATCCCCCGCTCGGCGATCATCCCCGCGCCGATCATCATCGCGCCGATCGCCGCCGAGAAACCGGTGACGCGGCCCATCGAGGAGATCCCGTGGACCGTGTCCGCCTCGTCCCACATGTGGTACGAGATCCTCGTCCTCACCCCGTCCTTCGTCCCGGTCACGGTGTTGACCATCACACAGACGTCGGTTTCGCCCGGGTTCGCCCTGAGGCGCGGCTCGATGCGGGAGAGGAGAAAGTCGCGCGGCACCACCTTTGTTCCGCCGAACTCCTGCGGCTCGAGGTCGAGGAGGCCGCACTCTTTCAGCGTCTGGACGCCATCCCAGTGGCCCGGCCAGCGGACCGTCTTCTCGGCGAACTCCGCGAGCTGCGGCCGCGTCGAGATGAAGCTCGGCATCCCCGGCGTGATGGCGCACTCGAGCTCCTCGTCCCGGCCGAGCTTGTCGAACCGGAGCCGCTCCCGGTCGGTCGTCGCCGGAACCTCCACCAGCTCGCCCCCCTTCTTCACCCAGACCTTGATCATGTACTCGCGCAGGACGTGACAGAACGCCCAGGTGATCATGTAGCGGAGGGGGTGGTTCGCGGCCGCGGACTTCTCCGGGATCCCTCCCACGCGCGCGATCGCCGACTCGGCGACGTCGAGCTTCCGGATTGCCTCGCCGCATGTGATGTTGCTCAGGCCCGGCGCGAAGCCGATGCCGTCGAGGAAGCAGACGTCGTTCGCGAGGGCTGTCTCATGGAGCCAGTCGCCATAGTCGTCCAGGGTCACCCCCGCGGGCAGGACGAGGCCCTCGAGCTCATACGCGTCGGGCCGCCGGTGGTACTCCTCGAGCATGTCCACGATGTCGAAGCCGGACCTCACGGCACTGTCGACGACCAGGTAGCTTGTGTGGCGATCAGGCAGCGTGTTGACGCCGACGTCGTAGCGACCCATGAGCGCCATCACGTCGTCCTTCCTCTCGATGTCGAGGACGTGGAGCTCCACCTTGTCGCTCCCGAGCCACACGCGCGTCTGCTCGAGCGCCTCGCGGCGCCGGCCGACGAGCCCGACCACGTCCACGGACGGATCCCGGACGAGGTCGAAGGCCGCGGCTGCGCCCATTTTGCCACTGCCGCCGAAGACGAGGACTTTCATCGTGCCCCCTTTCAACGGCGTGCCGCGGGCAAGCCCCGCTTCTAGTCCGGCCGCCCTTGAATTCATCGTAGCACCGCGGGTCGAGGTCACCGCCTCACCGCACCGAGGGTTGTGAATC
Organism: Acidithiobacillales bacterium; assembly: GCA_050258155.1. Taxonomy (GTDB): domain Bacteria; phylum Acidobacteriota; class Thermoanaerobaculia; order UBA5066; family UBA5066; genus DAOMFB01. The sequence continues at coordinate 201 of JBLMYG010000334.1, read as the reverse complement.
TTCAGAATCGTAGCGTCGCCAAGTGCCGGAAGGCTGTGACGCCTTGGGGTGCCACTCTCGGGGCAGGAAGGAACGACGTCGTAGAAGCGCTTGAGCCGCAGAGAGTTCGGGGCTGAGAACGAGTTGAAGGTTCTCAGTTTCGCCTGAGAACGGAGTTCTTGTAGTGAATCGAGCGGGGAGCCACTCTTCTCCCCCGCGAAC
>JBLMYG010000333.1:0-9079 GCA_050258155.1 Acidithiobacillales bacterium | reverse complement strand
CTCGATCACCTTCGCAGGTCGCCAGAGAGTGGCGCCTTCCGATGCGGCGAGCGAGAGAACGTGCTCGTCGAGGACGGAGCGGTCGATCTGGAACGAAGGGGTCCGCCCCATCTGCGTCGGGCCCACCTCGCTCGCCTCCCTGAGGCGGGTCACGTCGCCGTTCCAGAACCAGTACCGGAAGCCCTGCTTGACGATCTGGTGCCGTGTGAGGTGGTCGAAGAGCTTGAGGACGCGCGTCAGGAAATAGGCGGAAATCTCGACCGTCGACTCGCCCACTTTCCAGTCGAAGGCGGCGCTCTTCTCCACGACGAGGACGGACAGATCCGGATGCCAGCGCCGGAGGAGGAGCGCCGTCGAGGCGCCGGCGATGGCTCCGCCGATGACGACGACGTCGTAGCGGAGCGGCTCCTTCGTCGGGGCCTCGATCATGGCTCGGGGACGATAGCGGTTTTCACTTTCAGTGGCCAGGGAGGACCGCCGGTCAGCCGACCGGGTGGCGCACCGCCTCTCCCCGAAAGAACCGGACGATCTCCGAGCAAGCGAGCCGCGCCATCGCAAGCCGCGTCTCCGCGGTGGCCGAGCCGAGGTGCGGGAGAAGGACGACGTCGGCCCGGCCGAGGAGCCCGGGATGGATGGCCGGCTCGTTCTCGTAGACGTCGAGCCCCGCCCCACGGAGGTGCCCGGCCTCCAGCGCCGCGACGAGGGCCGCCTCGTTCACGATCGGGCCCCTCGCGGTGTTCACGAGGACCGCCCCCGTTTTCATCCGGAAGAGCTCCTCCCGGCCGAAACGGCCCTGCGTCGCGGTTGTCAGCGGCGCGTGGAGGGAAAGAACGTCGGACTCGGCGAGGAGCCGCTCGAACCGGTCCGCCCCGTCCACCTCGGTCATCCCGAGCACGCGCATCCCGAACGCTTCGCCTCGTCGGGCGACTGCCGTTCCGATCCGCCCCAGCCCGTAGATCCCGAGCGTCTTCCCCTGGAGGCCCGTGCCGAGGAGCTGGAGCGGCTTCCAGCCGTCCCACGCTCCCGACCGGGCCAGGGCCTCTCCTTCGTAAAGCCGGCGTGTCACGGCGAGGATGAGGGCCCAGGCGAGGTCCGCCGTCGCCTCAGTCAGGACGCCCGGCGTGTTCGTCACGACGATGCCCTTCTCGCGGCAGGCCGGAAGGTCGATGTGGTCGGTGCCGACGGAGCAGGAGGCGACGATCTTCAGATGTGGCGCGGCCGCGAGGATCTCCCGCGTCACCCGTTCGCGGGGCGTGGGAAGGAAGGCGTCCGCGCCTGCGAGATGCGCGCGGACCTCCTCCGCCGGGAGGCTTCCCCGCCCCACGACGACCTCGAAGGGAGAAAGGAGCTCGCAGATGGACGGCTCCGGGAGCGCCTGTCCGACGAAGACGGAGGCGGCCCGGCCGGCTCTCGAAGCCGCGGCGGCCATCAAAGCCCGATGACGAGCCGGTCGCCGAGAACGGGAGGGAGCCCCGCACGGTAGATCTTCCGGCGGGCCGTCTGAACGTCGTACGGGACACGGTCGAAATGGACCATCCGTTCGGAGGTGTCGTAGATGGCGTACGCGGCGTGGGGATTCCGGTCGCGCGGCTGCCCGACGGAGCCCGGATTCACGAGGTACTTCCGGTCGCCGTGGAGCTCGAGGCGGAAGCGGTTTCCCCGGATCGCCTCGACCCTGATGCCGCCGTCCCCCTCGAGCGTGAAGACCGACGGGATGTGGCTGTGGCCGAAGAAACAGACGCCGACCCCCGCGGCCATCCGCTCCATCTGGATAAAGTTCATCGAGGCGTCGAAATCCGAGAAGATGTAGGCGTCCTCGTCGAGAGGCGAGCCGTGGCAGACGGCGAAGGCGTCGTCGACGATCGTCGGGCCGGCCGGCAGCTTCCGGAGGAATTCGAGGTTCTCCCTCGAAAGCCGGTCGGCGGTCCAGCGGGCTGCCACGAGGGCCGGCGGGTTGAAGAGCTCGCCGGGGTCCGCCCCGCCGACGACCTTGTCGTGGTTCCCCCGGATCGAGAAACGGGTCTTGGGGAGGGCCCGGAAGCGGTCGAGGACCTTGTTCGGATCGGCCGCGTAGCCGACGAAGTCGCCGAGGCAGATGATCCGGTCGAACCGCTTCCGCTTCACGCGGTGCATGACCGCGGCGAAGGCGTCGTCGTTCGAGTGAATGTCGGAGAGGATGAGGTACCGCACCTCAAGGGCCTCCGCTCGCGGCGCCGCTTCCGGGGCGGAGAGCCGACACCAGATGCTCGACGACGTCCTCGACCGTCATGCTGTCGTTCACAAAAACCGTCAGGTCCGACATTGTATAGAAGGGACGCCGCGCCTCGTAGAGCCGAAGCGCCTCGGCCTCGGAGTGAAAGAGAGGCCGGTCCGCAGTCTTCCCCTGGAGCCTCCGGGCCAGGGAGACGAACGGGACGTCGAGAAAGACCGACGTGCCGTGGCGCCGGACGAAGGCGGCGTTTTCGGGGAAGACGAACGTCCCGCCGCCGAGGGCGACCACGACCGCCGGCAGGTCGGCCGTGCCGCGCAGGAGCTCTCCCTCCCGGTCGCGGAACCAGGCCTCGCCGCGCGTCTCGAAGGTCTGCCGGATCGTCGCCCCCGCCATCGCTTCGAACGCCTCGTCCAGATCGACGAACGGCACCGCGAGGCGTGCCGCCAGCCGCCGCCCCACGGTCGTCTTGCCGCTTCCCATGAAGCCGACGAGGTAGACGCGGGCGCTCCGGTCGGTCAGGCCTCTTCCTCCCGCCGGGTCGCCAGCCAGCGCTCCAGCCATTTGGTCGAGAGGCGCCCGGAGCGGACGTCCGGCTCGTCGAGAAGCCGGCGATGAAGGGAGATCGTCGTCTTGACCCCCTCGACGATGAAGAGCTCCAGCGCCCGGCGACCGCGCATGATGGCCTCCTCTCGGTCCCGGCCATGGACGATGAGCTTCGCGATCAGCGAGTCGTAGTGGGGCGGTATCTTCCAGCCGGCGTAGGCGGCCGTGTCGACACGGACGCCCGGACCCCCCGGGAGGTGGAGCGTCGTGAGCGTCCCGGGCGAGGGGGCGAACGTCACGGGGTCCTCCGCGTTGATCCGGAACTCGATCGCGTGTCCCCGGTGCGAAAAGCCGCAGCCGTCGTGCGCTTCGCCGAACGACAGCGGCTCGCCGGCGGCCACCCGGATCTGCTCCTTGACGAGGTCGAATCCCGTCACCATCTCGGTGACCGGATGCTCGACCTGGATTCGGGTGTTCATCTCCATGAAGTAGAAGGAGCCGTCCTCGTCCAGGAGGAACTCGATCGTCCCGGCGCCGACGTATCCGACCGAGCGCGCGGCCGCGACGGCGGCCTCCCCTAACCTCTTTCGGAGCTCCGGCGTTACCGCCGGCGAGGGCGCCTCCTCGAGCACTTTCTGGTGGCGGCGCTGAAGGGAGCACTCGCGCTCGCCGAGGTGGACGACCCGCCCGGCGTGATCACCGAAGATCTGGACCTCGATGTGCCGGGGCTCGGCAAGGTACTTTTCCAGGTAGACAGAGCCGTTCCCGAAGGCTCTTTCCGCCTCGTTCGTGGCGAGCTCGAAGGCACCGGCCAGCTCCCGCTCGCTTCCGCCGACGCGCATCCCGCGCCCACCACCGCCCGCAACGGCCTTCAGGAGGACGGGGTAGCCGATCCGCTCGGCGAGCGTCAAGGCGTCCTCGACCGACGTGAGAGGCCCTGCGCTCCCGGGCACGGTCGGAACCCCCACGCGGGCGACGGTCTCCCTCGCGACCGACTTGTCTCCCATCGCCCGGATCGCCTGCGGCGAAGGGCCGATCCAGGTCAGGCCGACCTCGCCCAGGATCTCCGCGAAGTGCGCGTTCTCGGCTAGAAACCCGTAGCCAGGATGGACCGCGTCGGCCCCCGTGATCTCGGCCGCCGCGACGAGGGCGGCGATGTTCAGATAGGAGCCGGCGGCCGGCGCCGGCCCGATGCAGACGGATTCGTCGGCCACCTGCACGTGCAAGGCGTCACGGTCGGGCTCGGAATGGACGGCGACGGTGGCGATCCCGAGCTCCTTGCAGGCCGCGATGACCCGGAGAGCGATCTCGCCCCGGTTGGCGATCAGGACCTTCTGGAACATCTGGCCCGACCCGCCGCGGCCGCCTCTCAACGCACCTGGACGGCAAAGAGCTTCTCGCCGAACTCGACCGGCTGGCCGTTCTGCGGGTAGATCGCCGTGATCGTCCCGCTCACGTCCGACTCGATCTCGTTCATCAGCTTCATCGCCTCCACGATGCAGAGCGTCATGCCTTTCTCGATCTCGTCCCCCAGCTTCACGAACGGCTCGGCCTCGGGGCTGGGGGCGCGGTAAAAGGTCCCGACGATCGGGGACGTGATGACGTGCTGCCCCACCGCAGCAGCCGCCGCCGGAGCCGGCGGCAGCGAGACCGCTGCGGGGACCGGGGAAGTGACCTGGTGCATCGGTTCGGCCGCGGTCTCCGCCAGAGGGGACGGGTCCGGCCCGGGGAGAACCGAGCCCCGCCGAGCGAGGACGGCCGGCGCCCGGGCCGGCCCCTCGATGCGGATCCGGAAGCCGGCCCTTTCGATCTCCAGCCCGGCGAGCCCGCGGCGAGCCACCAGGTCGACGAGTTCCTTGATCTCCTTGACGTTCATCTCCTCACTCTCTCATCCCACGGCCGGGCGGAGGCGCTCCGCCGCGCGCGCAGCGGCCCATCGGACCTCTCCGAGCGCCGCCTCCGGTTCCGCCTCGATGACCAGGGCGTAGTCGGAGGTCACGTTCGCGAGGATCGCCGCTCCCTTCTCGCCGACGACGGCGAGCGAACGGAGCGGTCCGCCGCCGATCTCCGCGCCGCTCCGTCCGACGCGCTTCACGAAGGAGGTCAGCTCCGCGATCAGCACCTCCTGAGTCTCGCCGTTCTCCCGAAGCCCCTCGGTCACGACGGGGAGTCCCTCGCGATCCGTCAGGATGGCGGTTCTGACACCGGGGATCTCCGCGACGAGGGAACGGAGGAGAGCCGCGAGATCCTCCGTGGCGACCGGCGCCGGCGGCTGGAACGGGATCAGGAGGCCCTCCAGACGCTTCCGGACCACGGCGTTCTGCCGTGAGGCACGGAGCGCCTCGGCTCTTCGCGCGTACGCGCGCGACGCCTCCGGGTCGGTCGCCGACGCGGCGAGAGCGAGGTAGACCTCGCGCGCCTCGACGAGGTATCCCTGCGACCGGTAGAGCTCGGCGAGCGTCTCCGTCACGAGAGGCCCGGTCGGCGCCTCGCTCCGGTCCTCCTCCGCGGCGCCGACCGTGGCCGAGGCCTCCGGGACCTCCCCTTCCGGGACCGGCGCTTCGCCGACCTCCTGCATCGCCGCCGCAGGCGGGAGCGAAGGTTCGACCGGCACGTCGGACGGTTCCTCCGACGTCATCTCGATCGGCTGCGGCGGCTCGAACCGCTCCCGGAAGGCCCGGCCCCGCCGGACTCCCGAATCCAGAGACACAGGCGGCGGCGGGGCCTTCGGCGCCGGCTCGGGCAATTGCTCCGGCTCCGACACGACCGGAACCGTGGGCGACTCGGTCAGCCAGGACCCCGCGGCCTCTTCCGGCGCGGCGAGCGGCTCCGTTTCGAGGAAGACGGCCGCCTCCGCCGACGGAACGCGGGTCGGGACGCCGGCCTCCGCCTCCCCGGCGGCCGCCGCCTGGCCGGACGGGAAGACCTCTCCGGGTGCAGCCCACGGGACGGTGGCGGGCTTCGGCTCCACGCGCAAAGGTTCTGGAAACGCAGACCTCACGGGCTCTGTCCGGCGCTCCCACTCGGGAACCGGCCAGCCCGGCTCCGCAGAAACATCGAACGGCGCCGCGCTCTCGGGAAGGGCCGCTTCGCCGAACGGCGAGGCGTACGGCATCGGCGTCCCGCGAGCCTTCGCGCCTTCGGCGAGCGGGCGAAACTCCGGAGGGAAGCGTCCGGGAGGAGGCGTTTCGAGCTCTCGCTCGAGCCGCTCGATCATCTCCTGGACGTCGCGGTCCCCCGGCTTCAGGCCCCGGTAGAGCTTGAGCTTCTTCAGCGCCTCCAGCTTCTCGCCGACCGACAGGTAGACCTCCGCGATCTGCCGGATCGCCACGAGGTTCTCGCGGTCGTTCCTGAGCGCGTTCTGGTAGGAGCGGATGGCGTCCTCCCACCGGTCGAGCTGCTGGTAGGCCTTCCCGAGCGCCACGTGGGCGGCCACCGAGCTCGTGTGAATCGAGAGGCCCCGCTCGAGCGTGATGATCGCGTCGCGCATCTTTCCGTGCCGCCGGTACTCCTCCGCCAGGGCGAGGAACTGCCGCGACGTCGGGTCCCGCTGCAGGATCCGCTTCAGCTCCTCCAGGCGCGACAGGGGGGCGGGGGTCTCTCCGAAGAGGGCCATGCGAGCCTTTGAGTCTAGGTCAATCCGGAAAAGATGGCTCGGGCCGCCCGCGGGCGGCCCGAACCGATCACACCGGTCCCTTCATCCCTACGGCGAGTTCACCGTGACGGTGACCGTGTTCGTGTGCGGCGGCGCGCAGAGGGAGTCCGTCGCGCGAACCGTCACCGAGTACGTTCCCGGCGCCAGGCCCGACGACACGAAGCTGTTGGTGGCTCCCGTTCCTGAAGCCAGCGTGAGACTGCCGGACGCCGGTGGTGGCGAAATGCCATCGATGCTCCAGTTGATCGTTCCCGTTCCTCCGCTGACCGAGAACGCCGAGGACGGACCGCTCCCGGTCGCGGGGACGCTCTGCGGCGAGACGCCGTTCACCGTGAAGGGCCCGAACGGATCGCTGAAGAGGATCGGGACCGACCTCGAAGCCGATGCAGAGGCCGTGTCCTGAACCGTGAGGACGACGGTCATCGGGACCGATCCGCCCGCGCCGGAGGACGCGAGCACGGGGATGCCGCTGATGAGGCCCGTCGTCGCGTTGATGGTGAGGCCCGCCGGCAGGCCCGTCGCGGTGTAGTTGAAGTACGGCGGTGTCCCGCCCGTGACGGCGACCGTCTGTGAGTACGGCGTGCAGACGATGGCCGCCGGAAGGGTGGTCGTCGTGATGGCGAGCGCCGAGGTGCAGGCCGTGTTGGTCGGGGAGATGACGAGGCCGGAAATGTCGGCCGTGCAGCCCGACTGCGTGTTGGTCACGCGGATGCCGAAGGTCGTCGGGATGGCCTGCGTACCGCCGGCGACGCAGCTCTGCCGGTTGAAGGACGAGTCGGGGATGAACGGCGTCGCGAACGTCAGCGACCCGCTGCTGTTGACCGTGGCCACCACGGGAGATCCGACGACGCTGCCGTCCTTCGTGATGGCGGCCGTCATCGCGCTCCCGAAGTTCGTTCCCAGGACCGTGATCGACGTTCCGCCGGCCTGGGCCGCGGTCGTCGGGCTGAAGCTCGTGATCGTCGGCGTGTCGGCGTGGTAGCTGACCGGGACCGTGACCGGACTGCACGAGAGGGACGTCGACTGGAGCGTGATGGTTCCCCCGATCGACTGGCAGGAGCCGGCGGTCCCGGTGATCGTCGAGAGCGGAGGCATCTGGATGAGAACCGAGGTCGCCGACACGGAAACGACGTTCAGCGGGAAGGCCGGCACGCCGCCCGCGGTGAACGTCGCCTGGACGGGCGCGACGAAGTTCGTGCCCGTGACGGTGACGATAGCCCCCGTCCCCGCCGGGATCACCGAGGGCGAGGCGCTCGAGGCCGCCGGGCAGCTGTAGAACTTGAAGCAACCGGGGCAGGTCGCGCTCTTCCCGGTCGACGGGTTCAGGACCTGGACGTCCACCTGGGATCCCGCGAGGCAGGAGTATGCCCCGACGGCGCGCGGCGTGTCGAAGACGATCTGCGTCAGCGTGATCGGCGAGACGACGGAGGCCTCGACCTTCTGCGTCCCGCAGCCACCTCCCGTCATGAAGACCTGCTCCGGGAACTGGAATCCGGTGCCGAAGATCGTGACGCGCGTCGGATTGTCGTTCGGGCCGGTGACGGGAGAGATGGAGTAGATCGACGGCGTGAGCGCGGCCGGGGTGTACGTGAAGGAGCCGGAGAGCCGGGCGCAGCGCTGCGTCGGGCTCCCGAGATCGGTCACGGTGACGTCCACCGTCTCGGGGACGGTCGGATTCGCGAGGGCCCGCTGCGGCGTCGTGGCCGTGATCTGCGTGGCGCTCGCCGAGGTGACCTGGGCGGCGACGCCGCCGAAGGCGACGCCCGCGGCTCCGGTCGTCGTCGGGAACCCGCCGCCGTTGATCGTCACGACGGTGCCGCCGCTGGCCGGGCCGGTGTTGGGCGAGATGGAGGAGATGAAGATGCTGCCGTCGGTGTTGCACGCCCCGCCACCGCCGCCGCGGTACGTGAAGGGAACGCAGTTGGAACGGAAGTTCCCTCCGAAGAAGGTGGCGCAGACGTCCACCGTCCCGGCCGCGTGCGGCGGCGTGTGGACGGTGATCGACGTGTTCGTCACCGGCGGGTTCGCATCGGGCGACACCGGCACGCCGCCGAAGGTCACGGTGCTCAGGGGAAAGTCGGTGAAATGGCCGCCCGAGATCGTGACGACGTCGCCCCCCGCCGTCGACCCGTTGTCGGGATTGACGGCCGAGATGAAGGGGACGCAGTCGGGGCACGGTGCGAAGTCGACCTCGACGGTGGCGCTCGCGCACTCGAAGCTCGCCTTTACGTGCGTGACCCCGGTATAAAGGGACCAGGCCCCGGCGCTCGCCACGCCGCCCGACGTCCTCGCGACGAAGGTCTGGAGGCCGTTATCAGCGAATCTCCCCGGCGCGTCGATCGTGAAGCTCACAGAAGAGTTGTCGGCCACCGGCTGCCCGTTCCTCTTCACCTGGGCCGGGATCGTGACGAAGACGATCGCGCTCGACGACGGCGACGTGGACGCCACGATCGGCCCGGCTGGAAGCGCGATCGTCACGGCGCAGGCCCCGGAGGGGGTCGGGGCCGGCTTCGGCTCGGTGGGGGTCTCGCCCTTGCAACCGGCCAGCGAAAGCGCCAGCCCCGCGACGACGACGGCGGAGAACGTGGAGGATCGGTACATGGTCTTCACCTCGTCAGACTTCGAAAGCCCGCGCCGCGGGCGGACCGCAGGGTTCCTTCCCCCCGGAT
>JBLMYG010000332.1:0-4416 GCA_050258155.1 Acidithiobacillales bacterium | reverse complement strand
GGCCCCCCGGCTTGCCGGCGGATGCGACTTTTCCACCGCGCGACGACGAGACACCCTTTCTTTAACCCACCGGACAGATCACTTGCTATTCCGACCGGTCATCTTGACGTGCTAACGACACCTCAGGGCTTCGGAGCATCGGGCAGTTCCTCCACGGAGACCGCCCGGCCGTACCCGCGCGGGTCGGCCACGCCGAGGAGAGTCCCGTCGTCCTCGAAGGCGACCGCATGGACCACGCCGATCTTCCCCCACGTGCTGGCGACGGGGCGCTCCGTGACGCGGTGTCCGAGCCTCCGGAGCAGGGCGAGGATCTCCTCCGGCCAGGCGCCCCGCTCGACCATGAGCTCGTCGGGCTGATCCTGCTGGTGGAAGCGGGGCGCAGCGACGGCCGCCGGCAGCGTCCGGTCGAGGGGGCCGGCGTTCAGAAAGACCTCGAGGACCGTCGAGGGGATCGTCGAGCCTCCCGGCGAGCCGAGCACGAGCCACGGCCGTCCGTCCCGTAGCACCATCGAGGGGCTCATCGACGAGGCCGGCCTCGCGCCGGCGCGCACGGCATTCGCGGCCCCCTGGATCAGGCCGAACTGATTCGGCATGCCGGGTCGCGTCGTGAAGTCGTCCATCTCGTTGTTCAGGAAGACACCGACACCGGGAACGACGTCGCCGCTGCCGAAGGTGTCGTTCAACGTGTACGTGAGGGAGACCGCTTCACCGTCGGCCGTCGCCACCGAGAGGTGCGTCGTCTGGTCTCCCAACCGGAGAGACGTCCCGCCCCGGGACACGGCGGACGGCGTGGCGCGGTCGAGCCGGATCGACTCGCCGAGCGCGGCGAGGCGCGCAGGGGCCAGGAGGGCAGCCAGGGGCATCGCCACGCAATCCGGGTCTCCCAGGAACTCGTTCCGGTCGGCCCAGGCCCGCTTCATCGCCTCGGCCACGACGTGGACCCGCAAGGCCTGAGGCAGGCCCGTGATGTCGCGCGGTGCCGCGCCGAGCTGCCCGAGGATGGACGCGAGGAGGACGCCTCCGGCGGACGGAGGCGGCATCGTCACGACCCTCCACCGCCCGAAGTCGGTGACGAAGGGGGAACGCCAGACCGGACGATATGCCGCGAGGTCCTCTTCCGAGAGAACGCCTCCCGTTGCCCGGACGCGTGCCGCAATCCGCCGCGCGATTTCACCCCGATGAAATGCGTCGCCGCCTCCTGCCGCAATCGCCTCGAGAGCGCCGGCGAGCTCGGGCTGCACGAGAAGCTCTCCCGCGGGCACGGCCTCGCCGCCGCGAAAGAAGAGCCGCCTCGCCTCGGGCGAGGATTGGAGGCGAGCCGCCTGCTGCATGAGGTCGGCGTGAAGCGGCTCCGGCACCCGGAAACCTCCACGCGCAAGCGCGACGGCCGGCTCCACGAGCCGGTCCCAAGGAAGCCGGCCGAACCGTCGGTGCAGCTCCTCCAGTCCTCGAACGGTGGCCGGCGTCGCGACGGCCAGCCCTCCGCGGCGCGAGGCGTTCTCCCGCGGAAACCCGCCTGACGGGACGAAGCTCCCCTCCCAGGTTCCCGAGGGGGCCGTCTCGCGGAAGTCGAGCGCCCAGAGCGCTGCGTCTCTGGTCCGCACCAGAGCCAGCCCACCTCCTGCCAGGTTCCCGGCCTGGGGGTACGTGACGGCGAGGGCGAACGCCGTGCCCACGGCCGCATCGACGGCATTCCCTCCCGACGCGAGGATGGAGGCCCCGGCGCGGGAAGCGCCGGCCTCCGCGCTGGAGACAACCCCCCGGCGCGACACGACGGTCGCTGCCGGTCCGAAAGGCGCCTCTGCTCCCCGGAGCGAGGCCGTCCCGGGGAGAACCATCGTCGCGATCGCCGAAAGCCCGGCCGCAGCCCGCAGCCGGCTGCAGCGCGGCAGGGCCGAACGAGCCTTCACGACCCGCCCCCTTACTCGAGCGCCATCGAGAGTCTCTGGCCCCCGTCGAGCCCCAGAACGAGCCGGCGCTCACCCTCGGCCCGGTCCATCCGGAGGACCCCGTAACTGCGAACCGAGCCGTCGGCGGAGAAGAGCCATGCCCGGAGCTCCCCCGAGCTGGCCGAAAGCTCGACGTTCGCCTCGACGAGCCCCCCCTTGCCGGAGTCGAACTCGAAAGCCCGCCTGAGAATCTCCTTGTCGTTCAACCTGACGAAGAGGGTTCCTGCATCGAAAGGGGACCGGAAGGCTACCCGGAGCGACGGCCCCGCTGCACCGAGGGCGGCAACGGACGCCGCAGGGGCTGACGGCGCGGGCGCGAGAGGCATCTTCGCGCGAAGTGTGCGGAGGCGGGCCTCGATCTTCCGCTGCTGCGGCTTCGGCAGCCGCCGGATGTCGTTGCCGGCGGCGCGGCGCAAGGCCAGGGCTTCCTGCTGGTCCGGCTCGATGGCCAGCGCTGCGTCCGCTTCGGCGACGACCGCCGCGAGGTCGGCCCCCCCGCGGGCCGTCCGGGCGGCGGCCAGGTGCGCGGCGACTTCGGCCGCGAGCCGGTCGCGCTCCGCTTTCCTGGCGAGACGGCGCTCGGCATCCTGAAGGGCTTCCCTGGCCGCCACCGATTCGGGGGCGCGCCGCGTCAGCTCGAGGAAGCTCTTTTTCGCTTCCTCGAACTTCCCCTCCGCGAGATACCTGTTCCCTTCCTCCAGGAGGTTCCTCTTCTCGGTCATCGCGGCGCCGGCTGCTCTCCTCTCCTGGTCGCCTCGGGGGACGATCTGTCGGGCCTGAACATAGAGAAGAACGACGATGGACAGGACCGGAGCAATGACGAGCGCCACGATCGCCCAGGCCCACCGTCTCCGCACCTCGCGGCGCAGGACACCCTCGGGTGTTTCCCCTGCGGGAGGCTCCGCGGCGGCCGGTTCGGGTTTCGGCCGAGTGGTCACCTCCTCCATGACGGCCGGCAGGGCCTCGACCCACGCCGGCCCGTTCCCCTCCTTCGTCGGCGGCGCGGGCGGGGTCTCCAGCTTGAGCGGTCCGGTCCACTCCTTTGCTGTCCCCGCGGCCGGCTCGACCCTGACGCCGGCCGCCCTCTCCCTCGGCGACGGAACCGGGGGATACTGCGGGCTGCCGAAACGCCGGAGCGATCCGGTCGTGTCAGGCGGAAGGGCCGGCGGTCGAGGCCCCGGGCCCGCGCCGAGCGGCAGTGAGGGCGGCATCACCGGGGCCGGCCGGCGGATCGGCGCGCTCCGCTCTGCCGCTCGAACCAGACCCGACGTTTCGAGAGACGGTGCCGGCCGCCCGGGGGGGCGCGCCTCGGGCCGGGGAGACTCGCCGGCACGGCCAGCTCCGTCCTCTCCGGGAGGGAGCGGCGGCTGGTCCGCCCGGGGCGCCGGCGCCGGATTCCGATGGGCGGCGCCTTCGGAAGCGCCCGCCGTCTCTCCGGCCACCTTCCGCGGGACCCGGGGGATCTCCGAGATCAAGGTCCCGGGCGAAGAGGGAACGGGCTCCCGGGGCGCCGGCTTTTTCAGGGCGTCCGTGTCGAGGCTCCAGTCCGGCCCCGAGGAGTCGACGTTCGTCGCCGCGGCCAGATTGACGAGCTGAGGGTTCAGGTCGTCGCGGCGCCGGGCAAGGGCTTCGAGCGAGTCCTTCACTTCCGGCGCCCCGGGCGAAGGTGCTCCGAGCCGTGCCGTGGTCTCGGCGCCCGGGAGGCGCGTGGCGGCCGTCGTCGGACCGCCCGGCGGGGCCTCCACGGGCGCGACGGGCCCCAGCTTCTCGGCCCGGGCCACCATCTCTCCGAGATCCCGGATCATCTGGTACTCGGCCTGCCGCGCCCTCAGCTCGTACAGGGCCCGGGAGAAGTCGGCGCCCCGCTCGAAGCGCGCGGCCGGATCCTTGGCGAGGGCCTTCGCGAGGATCGGCGAGAAGTCGGCCGGGATCCCGGGAGCCGCGCTCTCGAGACCCGGGAAGTCCTCGTGGACGATCTTGTACGAAATGGACGTGACGTTGTCCCCGAGGAAAGGCTTCTTCCCGGTGAGGAGCTCGTACAGGACGACGCCGAGCGAGAAGAGGTCGCTTCGTCCGTCCACGATCTCGCCCGTCACCTGCTCCGGGGACATGTAGTTCGGCGTCCCGAGGAACTGGCCGGTCTCCGTGAGGCTCGACGTCTCGATCTTCGCGATGCCGAAATCGGTGATCTTCACCGCGCCGTCGGGAGTGATGATGATGTTCGCGGGCTTCACGTCCCGGTGGACGATCCCCTTCCGATGGGCGTAATCGAGCGCGTCGGCGACCTGGGCGATGATCTCCGCGATCCGGTCGAAGGAGAGCCGCTCCCTCCCCCGGATCACCTGTTTGAGGTTCTTCCCCTCGACGTACTCCATGGCGATGAAGGAGGTCTCGTCCTCCTCGCCGATGTCGTGGACCGTGACGATGTTCGGGTGCGACAGCGTGCCGGCGGCCTGGGCCTCGCGGA
>JBLMYG010000331.1:0-11675 GCA_050258155.1 Acidithiobacillales bacterium | reverse complement strand
GGCCCCCCGGCTTGCCGGCGGATGCGACTTTTCCACCGCGCGACGACGAGACACCCTTTCTTTAACCCACCGGACAGATCACTTGCTATTCCGACCGGTCATCTTGACGTGCTAACGACACGCGCGGGCGGCCCTTAGACTCCTGCTCGGAAAATGGCCCAGAGACCCGTCTTCGAACGGCTCGCCCGGGACCCCGCAACCTCGGCGCGGCGGGGGCGGCTGAGCCTCGCTCACGGCACGGTGGAGACTCCGGCCTTCGTACCGGTCGGCACCGCCGGCAGCGTCAAAGCGGTCTCGTGGGAGGACGTCGTCCGCGCGGGCGCCGAGATCGTCCTCGCCAACACCTATCACCTCATGCTCCGCCCCGGGGGCGACGTCATCCGGCATCTCGGCGGGCTGAACCGCTTCACGGGCTGGGCGAAGCCGATCCTGACCGACTCGGGCGGTTACCAGGTGATGTCCCTCGCAGGTCACCGGAAGCTGATGGAGGAGGGTGTCCTCTTCAGGAGCCACGTCGACGGGGCCGAGCACCTTCTGACACCGGAACGGGCCGTGGAGCTGCAGATCCGCGACTTCGGCGTCGACGTGGCCATGGTCCTCGACGAGTGCACCCCCTACCCCGCGACGCCGGAAGCGGCGCGCGTTTCGATGGAGCGGACCCACCGCTGGGCACTCCGCTCTTTGAAAAGGTTCGAGGAGCTGCGAGACGGCGGAGGAGCGGGCGAGCTGTTCGGCATCGTTCAGGGGGGGATGTACGGGGAGCTCAGGGCCGAGAGCGTGGCCACCCTCGCCGCGCTCCCCTTCGACGGGCTCGCCTGCGGGGGGCTCTCGGTGGGGGAGCCGAAGGCCGAGATGCGTGCGATGGTCGCCCGGACCGGGTCTCTCCTTCCGGAGGACCGCCCCCGGTACCTGATGGGGGTGGGGCGGCCGGACGACCTGCTCCACGCCGTCGCACACGGCTTCGACCTCTTCGACTGCGTCCTCCCGACGCGGGCCGCGAGACACGGACTTCTTTACACGTCCGAGGGAACGCTCGTCATCCGGCACGCGCGCCATCGCGAAGACCCGTCCCCCCCCGACGCCGGCTGCGGCTGCCCGACCTGCCGGACCCACTCGCGCGCCTATCTCAGACACCTCTACCTGTCCGGCGAGCCGACGGCTGCGCTCCTCCTGACCGTCCACAACCTGACGGCGATCCTTGACTTGATGCGGCGAATCCGTGACGCTCTCTCGACCGGCGGGTTCGCGACGTGGTCCGCCGCGGCGGCCGCGCGCCTCTCGTCCGACGACCGAAAGGACGCGACATGACCCTCGCATTTCTCCAGCAGGCGGCCCCCGGGCCGGGAGGCCTCGGACAGACGCTGACGGGGTTCCTTCCGATCATCCTCGTTTTCGTCATTTTCTACTTCATCCTCCTCGCGCCGATGCGCAAGCAGCAGAAGAAGACCAAGGAGATGCTGAAGGCGCTGAAGAAGGGAGACCGGGTCGTGACCTCGGGCGGCATCTGCGGCACGGTGGCGCAGGTGGAGGACGCGTGGGTCTGGGTGAAGATCGCCGACACCGTGAAGGTCAAGATGACGAAGAGCGCCGTCACCGGCCTGATCGAGGACGGCGAGACCCCGAAGGAGTCGGCGGGCTGACGAGGCCGGGCGGGGGGCCCCTCGTCCTCCTCCAGACCTCCGACTGGCACGTCGGCTCGGCGCTGACGGGAGGCGGGCTCGCCTGGACCGCCGAGCTCCGGGAACAACGGCGCGACGAGGTCGATGGAGCGGCCGAGCGGGCCGTCAAGGCGGCCAGAGCGGTGAACGCCGACGCTCTCGTCGTCCCGGGCGATCTCTGGGACGCCGAGAGCATCCCCCCCTCGTCGATTCACCGTCTCCTCGCCGCCTTCGCCTCCTTCGCACCGCGTCCGGTCTTCGTGGCTCCGGGGAATCACGACTTCGCCGGGGCCGGGGGCTACTACGACCCGGCCGTCCTCTCCGCACTGGGCATGCGGGCGTGGCCCGACAACGTCGTCGTCTTCCGGGATCCCGAGTGGACGACGGTGGCGCTGCCGGGACGCGACGACGCGACGGTCACGGGGCGCGCCTTTCTTTCGCCAGCTGCCGTGGCGGCGCGGCCCCTGTTGCCGCCGCCCCCACGCCCGGACGTTCCCCACGCGATCCTCCTGCTTCACGGCTCTCTGGAGAGCTATCCTGGACGAGACGCGCCGCGTGGCGGGAAGCTGACCGCGCCTTTCTCGCTCGCGGAGCTCCTCGGCGCCGGATTTTCCTGGGCTGCCCTCGGGCATCACCACACGCTGCACGTCGTCTCCGATCCGTCGGGAGCACCGCGGGGCGCCTATGCGGGCGCGCCGACGGGGCGCGGGCTCGACGAGACGGGGCCGCGCATATTCCTGAAGGTGACCCTGGAGCGGGGACGGCCGCCGGCCGTGGAGACGCTCCCGGCCGACGAACGGACGCTCTTCGACCTCTCTCTCGATGTCAGCGACCTCGAGGGATCCTCTCTTCCCGAGCGGGTGGACGCCCTTCTCGCCGACGAGGGAGTGGCCGGGCCGGACGTCGTCCGCCTGACGCTGACGGGATGCCAGCCGTACGGAGCCCGGCCGGCAGCCGCGCTCGCCCCTCTTTCCGGCCGCGTGGCGCTCCTCGTCGTCCGAGACGAGACGGTACCAGCCGCTGCTGCCGCGGCCCCCCTCCCGACAGCGGAGGCACGCTTCTTCGCGGATCTCGCGGCCCGCCGCGAGGCGGCGCCGGACGAGGCCACCCGGCGCGCGCTCGACTTCGCCGCCCGGCTGGGGCGCGACGCGCTGGCGGGGCGGGCCGTCCGGCCGCCCGAGCCGGAGCCGGGATGAGGATCGAGAGGGTACGAATCGCGGGCTTCGGCCCGCTCTCGGACGTGGACCTCGACTGGCCGGAAGGACGGCTCCTTCTCGTTCTCGACCGGAACGAGCGAGGAAAGACAACGCTCTGCGAAGCCGTCGTCACGGCGCTCTACGGCCTCCCCCGCGGGCGTGGCGGCGGGAGGCTCCGCGAGCTCCGGAGGCCGAGGAGCGGTGCCCCGCTCCGCGTCGGCCTCGACCTCGTCGCCGACGGGCGCCGGTGGTCGGTCGACCGGGATCTCGATGGGGGAGAGCTGCGCATCGTCGACCGCGACCGGGGGGTGGAGGCCACGCGCGAGTTCCTTCGTCCCGGCGGGCGGGACGGCTTCGGGGAAGCCGTGACGGGCGGCCTCCCGGAGGCGCTCTTCAGGGCCACCGCCTACGTCTCGCAGAACGTGCTTGACCGCGACTCCCTCGACGCGTCGCTGACCGTCGAGCTGGCCCGGATCGCCGACTCCGGAGGCGGCGAGGCATCGGTCGTCCGGGCCCTGAAGCTCCTCGAAGCCGCGCGGCGCGAGATGCCGGAGGCCCGGACGGGACCGACGGTCTCGATCGAGACCGAGATCGTCCGCTTGGGCCGGAAGCTGGAAGAGCTGCGTGCCGAGCGGGCGCGTCTCGCCGGATTCCGTGCAGCGGCGGCGGAGGCGTCCTCGCGCCTCCTCGCCCTGACGCGAAGCCGCGACGCGGCACGTGAGCGCCTTTCGGCCGCACTTCTCGGCGTCGTGAAGGCGGAGCGGCGCGCCGTCGCCCGGCGGCTCGCTGAGCTCACCGCGGCGGGAGAGGCGCTGGCCGCGTCCGAATCGGAGGCGGCCGGACTCGCGGGGGACGCCGCGGCCCTCCCTCCGGCGCGGCTCGCTGCGATCGACCGGCTTCGGTCGGAGCGGGGAACGCGCCCGGAGGCGCACCGTGCGGCCCGCGAGGAGCGGGCGATCGCCGATGCGAGGGAGAAAGAGCTCCTTCGGCAGCGTGAGCGCCGCTTCGGGCCGGCCCTCGCCCTTTCGGCGGAAAGCCGGGAGAACGCACGGCGTCTTCTGGAGGCCGCAGCCTCCGCAGCGGTCGAATCCGGGGAGGCGGGGCGCGCCGTCGACGCCCAGTGGGAGGAGCTGCAGCGGCGGGGTGTCGCGGAGGATCTCCGCCGTCTGGATGCGCTGCCACCGGAGAGCCGCAGCTTCCTCGAGGAGCTCGACGAGAAACGGACGGCGCTCGAGCTCGAAGGGGTCCGGTTCGACCGGAAGCTGGCGGACGCCCGGGCGACGCTCTCCATCCTCCGCTCCGAGCGGCACCAGAGGCTCCAGCGGGCGCGCATCCTCCTGATTGTGGCGGCGGGCCTCGTGCCTCTCGCGGTCTGGATGGCGCTCGCCTCCTTGCCCGTGGCCGCGGCGGCAGGCGTCGGCGCCGCCGCGCTGATCCTCGGCATCGCCGCCGCGTTCGGCTGGATCGGCGGGGCCGCGCACAGGCGAGAGGAGGAGGAGAGGGTGCGGGTCGAGGACGAGGCAGACCGCCGCTCCGCCGCGGAGGTCCGGCGGCGGCTCTCGGAGCTGCGCCGCCGCCTCGAGAGCGTGGCGCGGGCCGCCGGCTTCTCCGACGGCCCGACTCTGGTGAAGGCTCAGAGGCGGGTTCGTGTCGCCGGCGAAGCACGGAGACAGCTCCTCGACCGGCAGGCGCAGCTGCAGGCGGCGCGCGCCCGGGCTGCGCAGATCGCCGCAGACCTGGCACCCTACCAGGAGGCCCTCGGCCTTCCCGCCGGCTTCCCGGACGCGGAAGCCGCTTCGCGGGGACTCCGGCTCCTTCGGGAGGTTGAGGAAGCGGTCGCAGAGGAGAGGTCGCTCGCCGACAGGGCGGCCCGCGAGACGGAGCGGCTCGAGAGGGAAGGCACGGAGCTGGCGGAGATCGAACGTGCGCTTCGGGAGGAGCTGAAGGGCGCCCGGATTCCGGATGACGTCTCCCTCCCGGAGGCCCTCGGGCTCGTGGAAGCGTCGCGCCGGCGGCTTTTCCGGAGAACGCAGCTCCTCGAGGTGGAAATCCCCGCGCGACGCGAGGCGGCGGACGAAGACGAGCGCGCCCGTCTCGTGGCGCGCCTATCTGCGCTCGACGCGGAGATCGCCGATCGGGAACTGGCGGCCCGGAGCGGCGCACCGCCCGTCGAGACAGTGGAGGAGCCCGAGGCCGCCCGAAGAGTCGCCGAGGGGGCCCGGGCCGCTCTCGAGGCGGCCGAGGCCGAGCGGCTCGCGGCCGAGCGCGAGCTCGCGGTGGTGGCCCGGGAAGGGGGCGAACGGGCACGGGACGTGGAGGAGGCGCTGGCCGAAACGGCGTCGCTCCTCGACCGGGCGACTCTCTTTCGCGACGCCCTCGACCTCGCCCGGGAGGCTCTCGCATCGGCCGCCGCGACGGTCTACGGAGACTTCCGCCGCGGCCTCGCAGAAGCGTCGCGGGCCATCCTTTCTTCGTGGGGCGTGCCGTACGAAGGGCTGGAGTTCGGAGACGACCTCTCGGTCTCGGCCGTGGGACGCGGGGGGCGCGTCGCCACGAAGGCCGAGATCGAGTCCGCGTTCTCCACCGGCGCGCGGGAGCAGATTCACCTCACCGCCCGCCTGGCGGTCCTCAGGTACCTCGGGACCGGCGTTCAGGGAGTGCCTCTCCTTCTCGACGACCCGCTGACCGGGACGGACGACGACCGGTTCCTCGCGGTGATGGAATTCCTGATCGACCACGTTCTCGGCGAGCGCCCGGTCCTCCTTCTCTCCTGCCACGGCTGGCGTCACGAGCGGCTCCTCGCGTCGCTGCCTCCCGGTGACCGCGGACGGCTGGCCATCGTCTCCCTGTCCAGCGGCCGGCCGGCCGGGCCAGCCTGAGAACGGAGGCGGTTGCCGCCCGGGAACTGTTCCCATAGACTCCCGCGGTTCGCCCGGAGGTCCCGGGCGTATCCCCGCGGCCCGGACGCGAGACGGAGGCGATGCGTCGCTGCCGGTCCGGCCCGCACCCGGAGGTTTCGTCCGTGCATAAGCCCGTCGGATGGCGCATCGCCCTGACTCTGGCGGTTCTCGCCGGATCGCTCGCCGCCTACTGGTGGCGTGGGAACGAAGCCCTGAAGAAATCGCCCCTCGCGCCGCCGAACCCCACCTTCGGCGACATCCTCAAGAACGGCCTGAAGCTCGGACTCGACCTGCGCGGCGGGATCCACCTCGTCATGGAGGTCAAGACTTCGGACGCTCTTCGGGTCGAGGCGCAGGACGCCCTCGAGCACGTGCGGTCCGAGGCCAGGAAGCAGGGGATGACGCTGGAGACGGTCGGTCAGGCCGACGCCTCCGGTTTCACGCTCGCGATCGACGAGAAGACCGACACCGCGAGGCTTCGGGACCTGCTGAAGACGGCGCTGGATCAGAGGGCCTGGAACGTGGCCGAGAGGGGCCGCGAGTGGAAGGTCTCCCTCAAGGAACCCGAGCGGCTGGCCATCGAGGACCAGGCGGTCCGCCAGGCCGTCGAGACGGTCCGGAACCGCGTCGACGCGCTCGGCGTCGCCGAGCCCTTCATCGGCCGGCAGGGGACCGACCGGATCCTGATCCAGCTTCCCGGCGTCGACGACCCGGCCCGCGTGAAGGAGATCATCGGGACGACCGGCCTTCTCGAGCTGAAGCTGGTGGACGACAAGGGGGGGCCGTATCCGTCCGACGAGGCCGCGGCCGCGGCGTACGGCGGGAAGATCCCGCCGGACCTGATGCTCGTCCAGGGGTTCAGCGAGGACGCCGAGTCGCGGACCCGGACCCCGGTCACGTACATCCTCCGGCGGGAGGACGTCATCACGGGCCGCGACCTGAAGAACGCCCGCGTCGGCCGCGACAAGTTCAACCAGCCGGCCGTGGAGTTCTTCCTGAACGCAGCCGGCGCTGCAAAGTTCGCCGATGCCACCGGCCGCAACGTCGGCAAGCGCCTGGCCATCGTCCTCGATAACCGGGTCCAGTCGGCGCCTGTCATCAACAGCCAGATCCGGGACACCGGCATCATCGAGGGGAACTTCACGCTCGACCGGGCCGAGGCGCTCACCCTCG
Source organism: Acidithiobacillales bacterium (assembly GCA_050258155.1). Lineage (GTDB taxonomy): Bacteria > Acidobacteriota > Thermoanaerobaculia > UBA5066 > UBA5066 > DAOMFB01. The sequence continues at coordinate 4,748 of JBLMYG010000331.1, read as the reverse complement.
TCCTGAAGTCGGGGGCACTCCCCGCGCAGATGATCAGCCTCGAGGAGCGGACGGTCGGCCCGTCGCTGGGCCTCGACTCCATCCGTCAGGGAGTCCTCGCCGCGATCGTCGGGATGTTCCTCGTCTTCGTGGCGACCGTCCTTTACTATCGCCTCGCCGGCATCAACGCGGTCCTCGCCCTCGTCCTGAACGCGGTCATCCTGCTCGGGGCGATGGCCTGGATCAACGCGACGCTGACGCTCCCCGGCATCGCCGGCTTCATCCTGACCATCGGAATGGCCGTCGATTCGAACGTCCTGATCTTCGAGCGGATCCGGGAGGAGATGGACGGCGGCAAGGCCCCGAGGGCCGCCATCGACCTCGGCTTCAAGCGCGCCTTCGGGACGATCATCGACACGCACGTGACCACGATCTCCGCCGCCGCGTTCCTCTTCCAGTTCGGCACAGGGCCCGTGCGGGGCTTCGCCGTGACGCTGGTCATCGGCCTCGCCGCCTCGATGTTCACCGCCGTCTTCGTCTCCCACCTCCTCTTCGACCTCGTCTACGGGTCGAAGCCGAAGGTCGAGGCGATCTCCATCTAAGGAAGGGCCCCGTGCGTCTCTTCAAGCACACCAACATCGACTTCCTCAGCATCAAGTGGTATTGCATCGGGGTCTCGATCCTGCTGATCCTCGCCGGCACGATCTCGCTCGTCGTCCGGGGGGGGCCGCGGCTCGGCATCGACTTCACCGGGGGGGCACAGCTCCTCTACGCGTTCTCGACGACGCCGGACGAGAACCGGATCCGCGGAATCGTCGAGGCGGCCGGCGTCAAGCTCGAGTCGGTCCAGCGGTTCGACAAGCCCGAGAAGAACGAGGTGCTCCTCCGGATCCCGATGGAGCAGAAGGAGGGGCGCGACCTGGCCAGGGAGGTGACGGCGGACCTCTCGAAGGCGCTCTTTCCGCAGGGGACCCAGCCGGGCGCCTTCGACCTGAACCTGAACGGCGCCGACCTTCTCCTCGCCCGGCTTCTCGCCGACGATCCGGCGAAGCTCGGCAGCCGGTCGGGCGTCGATCCGAAGGCCGAGTACCAGAGGATCACCCAGGCCATCATCGGCGCCCGGTCGGAGCGGGGCCTCTTCCGATCGGTGGACGAGGCCGGCAAGGTGCCGGGTGTTCCCCCCGCCGTGGCCACCTGGATCTCGGAGAAGACCGTCGCGGGGCCCTTCACGCTCCTGCAGGCCGAGAACGTCGGCCCGCAGGTCGGCCGGGATCTGCGCCGGCAGGGGGCCTGGGCCATCGCACTGTCGTGGGCGGCCATGCTTCTCTACGTCGGTTTCCGCTTCCGGTCGGTCTCGTTCGGCACCGCGGCCGTCGTCGCGATCATTCACGACACCTGGGTGACGCTGGGCCTCTGCTCGGTCCTGAGCATCGAGATCTCGCTGACGGTCGTCGCCGCCTTCCTGACGCTGATCGGGTACTCGATGAACGACACGGTCGTCGTCTACGATCGGATCCGGGAGAACCTCCAGAAGACGCGAAAGAAGCCGATGACCCAGATCGTGAACGAGTCGATCAACCAGACGCTCTCGCGGACGGTCCTGACCTCGGGCCTGACGTTTCTCGTCGTCATGGCGCTCTTCTTCCTCGGCGGCGAGGTCCTCCGCCCCTTCTCGTTCGTCATGCTGATCGGCATCATCGTCGGAACCTACTCGTCGATCTTCATCGCGGCTCCGCTCGTCATCGTCTGGGAGGAGTGGAAGCAGAAGCGCGCCGCGGCGCGGAAGCCGGCTCCGGAGACGAAGAAGGCCTCGGCTGAAGCGAAGAAGCCCACTCCCGCCAAGGCCCGCTAGGCGCCGGCGCCGCCGGTTTCGAGGGGAGGCGATGATCCCGTCTCCGTCCCGAAGACCCCTTCCCAGCGGGCCACGACCACGGCGGCCACGCAGTTCCCGGCGAGGTTGATCGAGGTCCGTCCCATGTCCATCAGCTCGTCGACGGCGAGGATCATGGCGACGCCCGCCTCGCCCGGGAGGCCGAACGACGCGCAGCCTGCGGCGATGATGACGAGCGAGGCCCGGGGGACGGCGGCGACCCCCTTCGTCGTCAGCATGAAGGTCAGGAGCATCGTGATCTGCTCGGCGAGCGACAGGTCTCGTCCCGCGGCCTGCGCGATCGTCAGCGTGGCCAGCACGATGTAGAGCGTCGATCCGTCGAGGTTGAAGCTGTAGCCCGCGGGGAGGACGAAACCGGCCACGCTGCGCGGCACGCCGAACTGGACGATCCTTTCGAGGGCACGCGGGAGCGCCGCCTCGGAGGAGGCGGTCGAGAAGGCGATCAGGAACGGCTCCCGGATCGTCCGGAAGAAGGCGAGGAGCGGCACGCGCGCCAGCTTCAGCGCCGGCACGAAGACGAGGAGCGCGAAGACGACGAGGGCGGCGTAGAGGGACCCGACCAGCTTCGTGTAGCTCCCGAGGACCTCGATGCCGTGGTGCGAGACGGCGCCGGCCATGGCGCCGAAGACGCCGAGCGGCGTCAGCGCCATGACGTAGTCGGTCATCTGGAAAAGAACCGCGACGGTGGAATCGACGAAGGACAGGAAGGGCCTGGCCTTCGCCCCGACGTGGGCCGCGGCAACACCAAGGAGCGTCGCGAAGACGACGACCTGCAGGATGTCCTGCCGTGCCATCGCGTCGAAGGGGTTGGACGGAAAGAGATGAAGGAGGGTCTCCACGAGCCCTTTCGGCCTCGCGAGCGCCTCGCCGGTGGGCGGGAGCGTCAGGCCGACGCCGGGCCGGACGGCGTGCGCGAAGACGAGGCCGATCAGAAGGGCGATCGTCGTCGCGACCTCGAAGTAGATGAGCGCCTTGACCCCCATCCGGCCGACCGCCCTGATGTCGCCCGTCTTCCCGATGCCCGCGACGATCGTGGTCAGGATGAGGGGGACGACGAGCATCCGGATCAGGTTGATGAAAGACCTCGAGAGGAACCGGAACGTTTCGTAGGCGCGGGGGGAGGTCTCGGCGGGGAGGAAATGTCCGAGGACGACGCCGAGAATCAGGGCGTAGAAAATGAGTGCAGTCGGAGAGAGCCCCGCCGGGCGGCGGCGCCCCCCGCCCGCTGCCGGTCCCGTCACGTCGTCTCGCCGGGCGCCGGCGCCGCCTTCCGGGCGCGCCGCGCCTTCCACGCCTCCCACGCGAGGGGGAGCATCGAGATCACAATGATGACGAAGATGGCGAAGGAGAAGTTCCGTTTCACGGCCGGGATGTTCCCGAAGAAATAGCCGGAGAAGACGCAGAGGGCCACCCAGGCCACGCCGCCGACGACGTTGTAGGCGAGGAAGACGGGGTAGTTCATCGACCCGATGCCGGCCACGAACGGGGCGAACGTCCGGATGATCGGGACGAACCGCGCGAGGATGATCGTCTTCCGGCCGTGTCTCTCGTAGAACGCCTCGGTCTTCCGGAGATGCTCCTGCTTCAGGAAGCGGACGGTTCCGGAGAAGGCTCTCGGGCCGACGAGCTTCCCGATCCAGTAGTTCACGGTGTCACCGAGGATGGCCGCCGCCGAAAGGGCAGCGAAGAGGACCCAGGGACTCAGCGAGCCGAGCGAGGCGAACGTCCCCGCCACGAAGAGGAGCGAGTCTCCGGGCAGAAACGGCGTGACGACGAGGCCCGTTTCGCAGAAGACGATCAGGAAGAGGAGGAGGTACGTCCAGATCCCGTAGCTTCCGATCACGTCGGCGAGGTGCCGGTCGAGGTGAAGGAAGACGTCGACGAACTGCCGGAGGAGGTCCATGGGGCTCTTCTTTCGCGGCCGAGAATAGCCGGAAACCTCTCGGAGCCGCGATAATCGGGGGGTGCTGAGGTTCGAGGACATCCTCGAGAAGGTCGAGAGCTATCACCCGAAGGTCGACGAGGAGCTCCTGCGCCGCGCCTACGTCGTATCGGCGCACGCCCACCGGAATCAGCTCCGCATCTCCGGCGAGCCCTACCTCGTTCACCCCCTCAACGTGGCGATGATCCTCGCCGAGATGAGGCTCGACGAGGTCTCGATCGCCACCGGCCTCCTCCACGACGTCCTCGAGGACACCGGTGTGTCGAAGGAGCGGCTTCGGGAGCTCTTCGGCCCCGACGTGGCGCATCTCGTGGACGGCGTCACGAAGATCAGCCGCTTCAAGTTCACCTCGCGCGAGGTGCAGCAGGCGGAGACGTTCCGGAAGATGCTCCTCGCGATGACGGACGACCTCCGGGTCATTCTCGTCAAGCTCGCGGATCGTCTCCACAACATGCGGACACTCGAGCATCTGCCGGAGGAGAGACGTCGCGCCATCGCCGCGGAGACGATGGAGATCTACGCTCCGCTGGCGAACCGTCTCGGCATGGGGAAGGTCAAGGGAGAGCTGGAGGACCTCTCCTTCCGGTTCCTCTACGCCGAGGAGCACGCGCAGCTGACCGCGGCGATCGCCGAGCGGCTCACGGCCTCGGCGGCGAACGTGGAGCGGATCCGGCGGGACCTTCTCGCCAAGATGGCCTCCGCCGGAATCGAAGCGGACGTGACGGGTCGCGTGAAGCGCTACTGGTCGATCCGGCAGAAGCTTCACCGGCAGCAGATCCCCCTCGACCAGCTCTACGACATCCTCGCTTTCCGCATCCTCGTCGACACGATTCCGCAGTGCTACTCGGTCCTCGGCATCGTCCATCAGGCCTGGCGCCCGGTTCCGGGACGGATCAAGGACTACATCGCGATGCCGAAGCCGAACTTCTACCAGGC
>JBLMYG010000330.1:0-13699 GCA_050258155.1 Acidithiobacillales bacterium | reverse complement strand
CTCCCCGGAGGCCCGGCCCTGCGGCCCCGGCCAGGATCAGCCCCAGGTTCCGCGCGAGGCCCTCCCGGCCGGGCGAGCGGTCGGGGTGTGCGAGGTGAAAGTCCATGGCGAAGCTGAGCGCGCCGATCAGCCCGAAGGAGAGGTCGGGTCCCGATCTCTTCCGGAACTCGCCCCGCGAAACCCCGTCCTCGACCAACGCGCTCATGGAAGTCATCAGGGGTTCGAGGAAGGAGTCGACGTCGAAGTCCGGAGCCCCCTGCGGCGGCCCCCAGAAGACGGAGTTCAGGAAACGGACGGCCGCCGTGTTCTTCGAGAAAACATCGAAGATGCCGAGGCCGAAACTCCGGATCCGCTCCCTCGCGCTCCGTCCCTCCTGTCGATGGCCGCCCAGCGTTTCATCGAGCGTCTGCTTCAGGCGCCGCATGATCTCGAGGTAGAGGCCTTCCTTGCACCCGAAGTGGTAGTAGAGAACCGGCTTGGAGACGCCGGCCCCTTCCACGATCTCGCGCACCGAGGTGGCCGAATAGCCGTGCCTCGTGAAGAGGTCCATGGCCACATCGATCAGCCGCTGGCGAATGTTCGGGTCGTGGTGGTGGACGCTCCGGGCGCGGGAAGCCGTCGTGACGCTGTCCATGGCATCTTCTACCTACCGGTAGGTAAGATGGCCCTTCGGCTCGGCAGCGGCATGAGGCGAATACATCAAGGCCGGAGCGGGGCCGCTTATCATCAGCCCTCCTCACCGCGAAGAACGGAGGTCCCGCCATGCCGCTCGACCGCAGAGAGCTGATCCTTCTCGGGGCCCTGTCGGGGGTTGGCTTGGCGACGCACCGGGGCGGGCTTCCCGAAGGGAGGTCAGGAGCGGGAGCAGCCTCCGCCGCGTCGGGCCTCTATGGCCGTGCCCTCGTCTTCGACGGCTGCGGCAGCCCCGGCGACAACGAGAGTGACGCCGAAAAGGGCGTCCCGCTCTCGGCGAGAGCCGTCTCGGACGCGAGGACTTCGGGGGTCACCGCCGTGAACGTCACGGTGGGCCCCGTCGGAAACCGGCCGGATGCGGCCGCCTTCGAGGGGATCGTCCGCGACGTCGCCTACTGGGAGCGCGAGATCGAGGCGCACCCCGACGCCTTCGTGAAGGTCAAGACGACGCGAGACCTCGACGGGGCGAAGGAGAGCCGGCGCCTCGGCCTCGCCTTCGGACTGCAGGACGGGGTCGCCTTCGCAGGCGATCTGTCGCGCCTCGAGACGCTTCACGCCCTGGGTGTCCGGATCATCCAGCCGACGTACAACCTCCGGAACCTCCTCGGCGACGGCTGCCTCGAGCCGGGCGATGCGGGCCTCTCCAGGCTTGGGCACGAGGCGGTCGCGAGGATGGACGCCCTCCGGATCCTGATCGACCTCTCGCACTGCGGCCGGAGGACGACCCGCGAGGTTCTCGCCGCCTCGGCGCGCCCGGTCGCCGTCACGCACACGGGGTGCGCCGCCATCGCCGACCATCCGCGAAACAAGACCGACGAGGAGCTGAGGCTCCTCGCGAAAAATGGGGGCGTCGCCGGCATCTACTTCATGCCGTACCTCAGGACGAGCGGGCAGCCGATGGCCGTCGACGTTCTCAGGCACCTGGAGCACGCCCTCGACGTCGCCGGCGAGGACCATGTGGGGATCGGCACGGACGGGACGATCTCGGCCGTGGAGCTGACGCCGAAGTACCTGGAGGAGTTTCGGAAGGAGCTCGCGGCCCGGCGCAAGGCCGGCATCGGCGCTCCGGGCGAGATCGAGGATGTCTACACCTTCGTCCCCGACCTCAACACGCCGCGGCGCCTGGAGACCCTCGCCGGCCTTCTCCTCGCCCGCGGGCACACGGCGTCGCGCGTCGAGAAGCTCCTCGGCGGCAACTTCGCACGGCTTCTCCGGGACGTCTGGGGCTGAGGGTCACGCGGGCGGCTCGCTCACGCGGCGCCGCGTCCTCCCGTCGAAGAAGTGGACCCGGCGCGGGGGCCAGAGGATCCGGACGGGACCCGAGGGGATGGCCGGGGCGAGGCTCCGGAGGCGGCAGCCTCCCACACGAAGCGTCAGGAGAACGCTCGCGCCGAGAGGTTCCGCCAGCTCCAGCTCCGCTTCGCGGCTTCCGGGGTCCGCGTCCGGAGCCAGCTCCAGGTCCTCCGGCCGGACGCCGAGCAGCGCCGCTCCCTCTTCCGGAATCTCCGGGGGGGCCGCGAGCTCAAGGGCGGCCGGTGTCCCATCGAAGGAAATCCGGTCTCCCTCACGCCTCCCTTCGAGGATGCTCATGCGAGGGCTCCCGACGAATGTGGCGACGAAGAGGTCGGCCGGGTGCGCGTAGACCTCCAGAGGGGGCGCCATCTGCCGGATCCGGCCCGTCTCCAGCACGACGAGCCTGTCCGCGAGGCTGAGGGCCTCCGCCTGGTCGTGGGTGACGTAGAGGACCGTCGCCCCGATGCTGCGAAACAGGGACTTCAGCTCGCCCCGCATCGACTCCCGGAGCTGGGCATCGAGATTCGAGAGGGGCTCGTCGAGCAGGAGGAGCTTCGGCCGGCGGACCAGCGCCCGCCCGAGCGCCACCCGCTGCTGCTGGCCTCCCGAGAGCTGCCGCGGGTAGCGGCCGAGGAGCGTCTCGATCCCGAGAAGGGCGGCCGTCTCGTGGACACGCCGCTCCACCTCCGGCCGGGACGCGCCCCGCGCGGAGAGGCCCAGGCCGAGGTTCTTCCGGACCGTCATGTGCGGGTAGAGCGCGTAGTTCTGGAAGACGAAGCCGACGTCCCGCAGGCCCGGCGGGACGGAGTCGAGCGGGCGGCCGTCGAGCGTCAGGGTCCCTTCGGTCTGCGGGTCGAGCCCGGCCACGATCCGGAGAAGCGTCGACTTCCCGCATCCCGAGGGGCCGAGCAGCGTCAGGATCTCGCCCGGGAGAAGCTCGAACGAAATCTCACCGAGGGCCCGCGTCCCGTCCCCGAAGACCTTTCCGATCCGCTCCGCACGGAGGCCGCCGGCGGTCATCCCTTGACGGCTCCCCGCGTCAGACCGCTCGTGATCCGCCTCTCGAAAAGGAGGACGAGACTCACGACCGGCAGCGTGGCGATGACGACCGCCGCCGAAAGCTGGCCCCACGGGATCTCGTAAAGCGACGAGCCGCTGACGCTCGCGATCCCGGCGGTGACGGTCTTGGCCTCGTCGCGGGTCAGAAACGTGAGGGCGAGCATGAACTCGTTCCAGCAGAAGATGAAGACCAGAATCCCCGCCGCCGCGAGGGACGGCGTGGCGAGCGGGAGGTGGATCCGGAGGAGCCGCTCGAGCGGCCCGAGGCCATCCAGGCGCGCCGCCTCGTCGATCTCCCGCGGGAGGGCCCGGAAGGCGCTCTCGAGGATCCAGATCCCGAGAGGCAGGCTGAGGGCGGCGTAGGGAACGATGAGCGCCAAGGGGCTGTTGATCAGATCGAGCGCGCGGACACCCTCGTAGAGCGGGAAGAGGAGGAGGATCGGCGGGAAGACCGAGACCACGAGAAGGCCGGCGAGGAGCCGTGCCCGCCGCGGGCCCCCCATCCCGGTCAGGGACCAGGCCGCCCCTGCCGAGAGCGCGAGGGTGAGAAGGGAGGCGGCCGCCGAGATGAAGGCGCTGTTCCGGAGGTAGGCGGGAAACGGCTTCCTCGTCCAGAGCGCGCGGACGTGCACGAGCGTCGGCGGGTCCGGGAGGTAGACCGTCGGAACGCGCGTGATCTGCGCGTCGGGCTTGACGGCCGTGAGCATCTGCCAGACCGCGGGCGCGAGGCTCCAGAGGAGCATCGGCACGAGGGCCGCGAGAAGGCCCGTGGCCCTGCGGAGCCGGGAGCCTTGCGGGCTCATGCCGGCGCCCTCCGCCGGCGGGACGCGAGTCCCACGACGATCGCCGCGAGCAGCGCGGCAAGCAGCACACCCTGCACCGCGGCCGCGGAGCCGTACCCGAAATCGAGATAGCGGAAGTAGCTCTGGAACACGAAGAGAGACACCGTTTCGGTCGAACCGCCCGGGCCGCCGCCGGTCATGACGTAGACGATGTCGAACGCTCCCCAGGCCTGGAGGGCCCGGAACGCGACCGCGATGCCGAGGGACGGACTGACGAGGGGGAGGACGACGTGCCGGAGCCGGGCTCCCGCGGAGAGGCCGTCGACGCGCGCCGCGTCGACGAGCTCCTGCGGGAGGCCCTCGAGCCCGGCGAGGACGATCAGGGCCACGAAAGGCGTCGTCTTCCAAACGTCCGCCACGACGAGAGCCGCCATCGCCGTCGCCGGCTCGCCGAGCCACGCGATCGGGCTCTCCAGAAGTCCGATCCGGCGGAGAAGGTCGTTCGCCACGCCGAAGGAGTCGTTGAAGATCCAGGCCCAGGCGAGCGCCATCACGGCGGTCGGGAGCGCCCAGGGGAGAAGGACGGCCGCCCGCACGAGACCCCGCCCCCGGAATCGGCGGTGGAGCGCCAGCGCGAAGAGAAGGCCGAGAACGGTCTCGGCGGCGACGCTCAGAAGGGTGAAGACGGCGGTGTTCCGGAGCGCCGCCCACCACCGTTCGTCCGTCCAGAGACGGGTCACGTGCGAGAGCCCCGCGAAACCGGCGGTCGTGCCGTCTAGGTTCACGTGAAAAAGGCCGAGCTCGGCCACCCGAAGCATCGGCAGGACCACGACGACCGCGAGCAGCACCGCGGCGGGAAGGAGCGGGACGAGGCCCCCGAAGGCTGCAAGCCGCTTCACGGCTGATCTCCCCCCCGGGCGGCGTCCGCGAGCAGGAGGCGTGTCTCCCGGGCTGCGTCGGCCAGCTCCGCTGCCGCCGATCGGCGGCCGGTGAGGGCGGCGCTCAGGTGCCGCTGCAGGATGTCCGAGGCCTGCGGATAGGCCGGGATCGCCGGGCGCGGCGCCGCCCCCTCCAGAATCTGGGCCAGCTCCGGGAGAAAGGGGTTGGCGCGGAGAAGCGCCGCGTCGCGGTACGCATCGCGGCGCGCGGGCGCAAAACCGGTCGGGGCGCAGAGGGCCCGCTGGCTCTCGAGGGTCGTGGCGTGGCGCAGGAATTCCCGCGCCAGCCCTCTGTGGCAGCTGTAGCGCGAGATGCCGAGCCCCCACCCTCCGAGCGTACCGGCGCCCGGCTCGCCGGAGACGGTGACGACCGGCTGAACGCCGACGCGCCCCGCGACGCCCGAGCCTTTCCGCTGGACCAGATTCCAGACGTACGGCCAGTTGCGAAGGAAGACCGCCCGGCCGTCCTGGAAGAGTCTGCGGCTCTCGTCCTCCTTGTACGTCGTGACCCCCGGCGGGCTGATGCCCCCCTCCGCCCTGCACCGGCAGAGGAACTCGAGCGCGAGGGTCGCCTCGCGCCGGTCAAGGCCGACCTCGAGCGTCTTCGGGTCGATCCAGCTCCCGCCGTACCCGCGGAGAACCTCGAGGTACGTGCAGACCAGCCCCTCGTACTGGCTCCCCTGCCACAGGAAGCCCCACCGGTCCGGAGGAGCCTGCAGCGCCCGAGCGGTCCGGACGAGCTCGTCGAACGTTCGTGGCGGCGCGAGACCGGCCGCCTCGAGAAGGTCCCGCCGGTAGTAGAGCAGGCCGACGTCGGTGCGCACCGGCACACGGTAGAGATGCCCGCGGTAGCGGCCGGCCTGAAGCGCCGTCCGGAGGAAGAGCCGGGCCTCGTCCGCGGGACAGACGTCGTCCAGAGGAAGGAGCCAGCCTGCTGCGGCGAACCGAGGCGTCCAGGTGACGTCGAGGTAGACGAGATCGTAGGTGTCGTCCCGGGCCAGGAGGGCCGCCGTGATCAGGTTCTCCCGGAGGTCCGTGGACGTCGGTCCCTCGACGAGGTCGACGGCGGTGCCGGGGTGCTCCCGCTCGAATGTCGAGGCGATCGGCCTCCAGAAGTCGCGCTCGTTCGCCGGCAGGAGGATGGCGAGCCCGCGCGACGCCGGCCGCTTGCCCCCCATCCCGCAGGCGGCCGCAGCGAGGGCCGCGAGGCAAAATGCCAGGCGGCACGCTCTCGAGGGTCGCAGCCTCGAAGGCTCCATCAGGACGGAACCGCGACGCGCTGTCTCATCACGTCGGCGCCCCCGGAGGGGCCTCGGATTTCGGCTAGGGGTTCAGAACCCCTTTCGTGGCCTCGACCGACTCCAGGAGAAGATCGCCCGCGTCCGGAACCGCGGAGAGGACGCGGGCCCAGTTGGGGATCAGCGGCGCCCCGAGAGGATCCTGCTGGAACTGCTCGGTCGCGCCCTTCAGGGCCCTCGCGAAGGTCGCCACGGCCCGTTCCTCCTCGTGACGCGGAAACGTGAGGCCGTTCATCTTGGCGATCGCGTAATAGCTGTTCACCGCGTCTTCGGCTCGCCGCTGGTACGAGGCAAGGAGCGACTTCAGCGCACCCTCCGAGAGGACGACATCGGCCGCCGCGAGAGTCCGGAGAAGGTGCTTCGCGATGTCGCCTGCCATCCGGTTCAGGCCCGTGGAGGCGTCGTCGGGCGAGAGGGCCTGGTGCTTGTGGTCGTACTTGTCGGCCAGGTCCGACTGGCAGACGCGCCGCGGGGAGGGGTGCCGGAAGACCTCGGAGAGGACGCCGATCTCGAGGCCCCAGTCGAAGGGGACACGGACCTGGCGGGCGAGGTCTGCCGAGAGCGCGAACTCCCCGGCGAGCGCGTACCGGAATGACATCAGGAAATCGATGTAGGGATGCGCCCCGAGAAGAGCCTTGAGCGACTGGAGGAGCGGCCCGACGAGGAGCCGGCAGACGCGTCCGTTGAGGCGGTCGGTGAAGCGAGCGTAGTACCCCTTGCAGAAGTCGAAGTCCAGGATCGGGTCGGCGACCGGGTAGAGGAGCCGCGCCAGCACCGCCCGGTCGTAGTCGAGGACGTCGGCGTCGTGGAGCGCGATGTACTCGATGTTCCCCTGCGCGAGGAGATAGCCGAACGCCATCCAGCAGGCCCGCCCCTTCCCCCGCTCCCCGAGCTGGAGGTCGTTCTCCTGAAGCTTCGAAAGGAGCGCCTGCACCCCCGGGCCGTCGTTCCAGAGGACCACGGTCCGGCGGTTCATCCGGCGGAAATATTCGAGGGCCCGCTTGTAGCCGTCCTCGTCGGCCCGGTCGAGCGAGATCAGCACCGTGTCGAGATAGGGGACTTTCGCGACCTCGTCGCAGATTCGCGCGAGGGCCGGCCGGTCCATTTCGCTGACGAGGCACGGGATCAGGAGGGCCGCCCGGTTTCTCCGTGTGTAGCGGGAGATCGCTTCCTCGAGCTCCACGAGCGGGCGGGCGCCGAGGCGTGTAAGGGTCGAAATGGGCCCGACCTGATGAAAGTCCGACATGCGGCGATTCTGCCCCGCCGATGCGCAAAATGCCACCAGCGGACGCTGCGCTCAGGGACGACTACTCCAGTCCTCTGCCGAACCTGTCCCACTCCGACTCGTTCCACCACTCGCGCTCGAGGCCGCCGCACGTCGTCCCGTAGGAGGGGCAGATGACACACCCCTCGCCGCGGACGGCGGAGGGGTCGTGTGACGGCGGGTAGAGCGTGGCGAGGCGCTCCCCCTCCGCCTTTGCCGACAGCTCGTCCGACGTCGCCTCGCGCGTCGGAAGCTCGTGAATCCCCGCCCGCCGCAGGCGCTCCTCGCTCTCCGGAAGCAGGACGGAGTTCTCCGCGTCGATGTGGACGAGAAGAGCATGGGAATAGACCGTGAAGAGCGTGACGAGCCGCCCGGCTTCGTCTCTCGTGGGAGCCTCCAGAAGGAGGAGAGGCTCGAGGCCGGCGAGCGTCGCCTCCATGTTTCGGTGCTGGTCCGCGATGGAGAAGACGGGACCGGACCGGGGCGCCAGCTCGAGGTGCTTCTCGAGGGCCGGAAGGAGCGTCTTCTCTTCCCTGCCGTGGTGGTAGCCGCCGGCCCAGAGCCGGAAAAAGCGGAGATATCCTTCACCTTCGGCCGGCGGCCCGTCCTCGCGCGCGCGCCGCTTCAGGTACGTCCTGAGAGAGCCGAGGACCCGCTCGATCACCTCGTGCTCGGCCCTGAGGTCGTCGATCAGCCGCACGCGCGCCGCCGCTCCGTCAGCCCAGCTCGAGGACGAGCTCGTCGACGAGAGCGACGTACCTCTTCATCGCATCGTCCTTCGAGGTCCCCTTCCGCTTCGCCCACGCATCGAACTTGGCGCGCCCCGTAAGGTCGAGCATCCCGGGCCTCGAGCCTGTCACGTCCCCGGCGGTCGCCTGCTTGTAGAAGCCGTAAAGGTCGAGAAGCTGGTCGTTCGACGGCCGCCGGGAGAGCCCCTCCACGCGGCCCTTCGCCTCCTTGAAACGCTCCGTGAGCGGCCTCTCCTTCCTCGTCGCCATCACGGCCTCCTTCGCCCCGACTTTAGAGCCACCGGCGTCTTCCCGCCAGGCCGAAGGCGAAGATCCCCGACGTCCGCGACGGAGGCCTCAGATCCATGCGAGGGGAAGGATTCCGAAGAGCGCGAGCGCGAGCAGAAGAATGAGGCTCTTCCGTCCGGTCGCCCGGTCGGCGAACGCGTACGCATAGATCGCCTTGACGAGATTGTTGCTCGCCGCTGCGATCACGATCGCCGGGGCCGCGATCTCCACCGGCGTCGCCGCCGGGCCGCTCTGCGCCAGCCCGAGGATGAAAGGATCGACGTCGGTGACGCCCATGATCGCGCCCAGCGAGTAGAGCCCGGCCCGCCCCATCAGCTCGCGCGCCAGGCTCGTCAGGACCAGGACCAGGACGAACACGACGGCGAAGAGAATCGCCGCTTCGAGCTCGAGCGGGTTCCGGGCCGGTCGCGCGGGCCGTGCCGTCGCCGCGGCCCCGGGAGATCGCCGGGAGACAGTCCATCCGGCGAGGCAGGCGGCGACCGCCAGGGCGCCGAACGCGGGCGCGAGCCGGGCCGCCAGCGTCCCGTTGAAGAACGCCACGAGAAGAACCAGCCTCACGTACATCACGCCGGAGGCGGTCAGGATGCTTCCGGCGAACAGGTTCGGACTCGGCTCCGGCTCCCCCCGGGCTTCCCGCGCCAGCACGACGGTGGTCACGGTGGAGGAGTACGCCCCGCCGAGGACGGCGGAAAGCATCACGCCGCCGCGCTGCTTGAAGAGCCGCTGCAGCGCGTAGCTCGCGAAGGACACCCCGCTCACCGCCACGACGACGAGCCACGTCCGGAACGGGTTGACGTGGAAACGGGTCAGCTCCTCGTCCGGGACGAGGGGCAGGATGACCACCGCCAGGACGAGGAACTTCGCGACGACGACGATCTCCCCCGACGCGACATGCTTCGTGAGGCCTTCGAGGCCCTTCTTCAGCTCGAGGAGGAGCACGCTGAGCACCCCGATCGTCACCGCCATCCAGTAGTGCTCCCGCTGGATCAGGCCGCCCACGGCATACGTGGAGAGCGCCGAGATCTCCGTCGTGAGCCCTGCCGGAGGCTCGTCGGCGAGCTTGTGCTGGTAGGAAAGGAGCATGAAGCCGCCGACGACCGCGAATCCGATCGCCCACGGCAGGAGCCCCGCTCCCGACATCAGCGCGAGGGCATAGCTCACCAGCCCGATCAGCGGAAAAGTCCGGACGCCGCCGAACGCGTACTTCGCCTCGTGCTGCTTGTGTTCCTCCCGCTCGAGGCCGACGAAGAAAGCCAGCGCGAGCAGCAGCGCGACGTTGAGCGCGTCACGCGGCACGATCGAAAGCAGCTCCCCGAGCATCACGAAATGCTACCCGTTCCCCCTCCATCCAGCCGGCGAGCGGCTCCCCAGCCACCTCCACGCCCTCCGGGCGGATCCCGGCGCAGCGTCCGGTCTCCGACTCGATCCCGTCCGGACGACAGAGGCGTATCCCTGACTCGACTCTGGAGCCGCGGGTCGCGTTCCGACAATTCGGCATCGGCGATTAACATTCCTTCCCCGATGGCCGCGGCCGGCCCCGAACCCGCTTATCTCGCCCTCCTCAGGAGCGGCGAGCTCGCCGAACGCGTCGCCGAGGCCCGGAGGCGGCTCTCCGACTGCGACCTCTGCGCCCGGCTCTGCCACGTGGACCGGCTCGAAGGGATCTCCGGGGCCGTCTGCCGGACCGGCGAACTGGCCCGGGTCCACGGATTCGGCCCTCACTTCGGCGAGGAGGACCCCCTCCGCGGGACGCACGGCTCCGGGACGATCTTCTTCTCTTGGTGCAACCTCCGGTGCGACTTCTGCCAGAACTGGACGATCAGCCAGCGGGGAGACGGGGACGAGGTCTCACCCCAAGTCCTCGCCGCCCGGATGCTGGAGCTGCAGGATTTCGGCTGCCACAACATCAACCTCGTCTCGCCGAGCCACGTCGTGGCGCAGGTCCTCGAGGCCCTCGAGATCGCAGCGCGCGCGGGGCTCCGACGTCCGATCGTCTTCAACACCGGGGGATACGACAGCCTTCCCGCCCTGCGCCTTCTGGACGGCGTCGTCGACATCTACATGCCCGACATGAAGTACGGAGACGCGGCGATCGCGAAGCGCTACTCGCACGTCCCCGACTACCCCGAGGTGAACCGGGCCGCGGTGAAGGAGATGCACCGGCAGGTGGGAGACCTCGTCCTGGACGGGCAGGGCGTCGCGGTGAAAGGCCTTCTCGTCCGCCACCTCCTCCTTCCGAACGGCCTCGCAGGGACCGGAGCGGTGCTGGAATTCCTCGCCCGGGAGATCTCGGCGAACACCTACGTGAACCTGATGACCCAGTACCACCCCGACGGGCGCGCCGTCCGGCTCGAACCGCTCGGCCGGCGCATCAGCCGCGACGAGTGGCTCGAGGCGCTCGCCCTCGCGGCCGCGGCCGGCCTGACACGGCTCGACGGCCGGCAGCTTCCCCTCTGAGGAACGTCGTCTCCGCGCGGCCCCGTCAGGCCCGGGAGCGCTTCCCGTACTCCTTGTCGAGGTAGAGCGCCGAGCCGGGCCGTTCCGACACCATCCGGAGCTTGTCGACGATCTCGGTGGCCCTCGCCTCCTCTTCGACCTGCTCGGAGACGAACCACTGGAGGAAGACCTGGGTGGCGCTGTCCTTCTCCGCTCCGGCGAGCTCGTAGAGCCGGTGGACCTTGCCGGTCACGAGCCGTTCGTGCTCGAGGGTCTTCTCGAAGACCTCGAGGATCGACCCGAACCGCGCCGCCGGCGCGGCCACCGGCCCGAACGACACGGTGGTGCCGCGCGACAGGAGATAGTCCAGCAGCTTCGTGGCGTGCGCCAGCTCCTCCTCGAACTGGATGCGCAGCCACCGGCCGAATCCCTTGAAGGCCTTCGATTCGCACCAGGCCGACATGGCGAGGTAGAGATAGGCCGACTCCATCTCCGCGCCGACGTGTCCCTCGAGCGCGCCCTGCATCTTCTTGCTGATCATGGCCTCCCCTTTCGAGCCGTGGCATCCGCGGACGGCGGGCCGCATCTTAGAGCAGGTGCCGGCGCTCTCCGGACCGGGAGGGCCCAAAAGAGATCGCGTCTCAGATAGGTCTTGAAATCCCACCGGGCGCGGCGTATCGTAAATCCGGCGTGGGGGCCGCGACCGATGTTCTGCACATGTAGCGGGGCCTTGGGGGAACCCGGGGCCCGCGTCGCCACGCGAAAGGTCGGGAAAGAGTCCGATTCCTGAGCCCTGACAAGAGCGGCAAGGCTTTCCTTCAAGGCCCGGGTCGAGACGCCCCGGGCCTTTCGCGTTTCCGGGGGGGAGCCGATCGACGCGTTCGATTCGAGAGAGACGAGAGACGAGAGACCAAGGATGCCCAGCGGAGTTCCGAAGAGAGCCTTCTTCCCGCGGGCGCAGCCCGCTCCGGCCCGGCCGGTCCACCCCCTTCTTGCGCGCGTCGGGTCGACGCCGCTCGTGGAGCTTCACCGCCTGACGCGCGGCGCGGGCCGGCGGGTCTTCGTCAAGCTGGAAGGCGAGAATCCCGGCGGCAGCGTCAAGGACCGGGCCGCGCGCGCGATCATCGAGCGGGCTTTCCTCGAGGGACGGCTGCCGGCAAAGCGGCTCCTCGACGCCTCCAGCGGGAACACCGGCATCGCCTACGCCATGTTCGGGGCGGCCCTCGGCTTCGGCGTGACGATCTGCCTCCCAGAGAGCGCCAGCCCCGAGAGAAGGAAGATCCTCCGGGCGCACGGCGCGGAGGTCGTGGAAACCGATCCCCTCGAGGGCTCCGACGGCGCCATCCGCAAGGCGCGCGAGCTCGCGACCGAGCGGCCCGACGCCTACTACTACGCCGATCAGTACTCCAATCCGTCCAACCCGTCCGCTCACGAGCGGACGACCGGGCCGGAGATCCTCCGCCAGCTCGAGGGCCTTTCGCTCGATCTTTTCGCCGCGGGCCTCGGGACGAGCGGCACGTTCGTCGGGACGGCCCGCTTTCTGCGCCGCAGGAGTCCGGCCACGCGGCTCCTGGCCGTGCAGCCGGACGCCTCCTTTCACGGGATCGAGGGGCTGAAGCACATGGCTTCGGCCATCGTCCCCCGCATCTGGGAGCCCTCCCTGGCGGACGTCCACGCAGGGGTCTCCACGGAGGAGGCGCAGGAGATGACGCGGCGTCTCGCGCGGGAAGAGGGGATCCTGGCGGGAGTCTCCTCCGGCGCCGCGCTCGCGGCGGCCCTTCTCGTCGGCAGGGAGCTCGGCGCCCGGACGATTGCCGTCATCTTCCCCGACCGGGGGGACAGGTATCTTTCCGAGAGGTTCTGGAGCCAGGAATGAGTGGCGAGCCCGACGTGCAGGAACCGGGCGGCATTCTGATCGAGCCGGACGTCCTCGTCGACATCCGGGCTGCGGCGGCGGCCGCCTACCCGAACGAGGGGTGCGGGGCGCTCCTCGGACGGCGGGAGGCGGCTCCCTTCGTGTCGGCCACGGTCCCCCTCTCCAACTCCGAGAAGGGAACTCCCCGCGTCAGGTTCTCGGTCTCCCCCCGGGACTACATGAGCGTCGAGCGGGAGGCGGATCGGCGCGGCCTCGAGCTGCTCGGCTTCTGGCACAGCCACCCCGACCATCCCGCGAGGCCCTCGGCGACGGACCGGGCTTTCGCCTGGGAAGGGCTCCTCACCCTCATCGTCTCCGTCCGGCAGGGCGAGGCCGGCGAGGTCGGGGCCTTTCAGATCGCGGGGCCCGACGCACCGTTTACAGAGATCGAGATCTTCGGGAAAACCGGGACTGTCCGCCCGGGCGATCCCGCTCCCACGACAGACCATGGAGGCACCTGATGGCGATTCGAGTCCGCATACCGACCCCGCTCCGGCGATTCACGGCCGACCGGCCGGACGTGCCGGTCTCGGCCGCCGCCGTCTCCGCGGCGCTCGAGGAGCTGTTCCACCAGCACCCGGCCCTCCGAAGCCAGCTCCTTTCCGGGGACGGACAGATCCGGAGCTTCGTGAACGTCTTCGTCAACGGCGACGACATCCGTTTCCTGAACGGGGTCTCGACCCCTCTCTCCGACGGCGACACCGTCACCATCGTCCCCGCCATCGCGGGAGGATCCGGCGCGCCGCTTTCGCGCGAGGAGGTGCTCCGCTATTCGCGCCACCTGATCCTCCCTGACGTGACGATCGAGGGCCAGCGCCGATTGAAGAGCGGCCGGGTGCTGCTGGTGGGAGCGGGAGGCCTCGGCTCGCCGGTGGCCCTCTACCTGGCAGCGGCCGGCGTCGGGACGATCGGCCTCGTCGACTTCGACGTCGTGGACGTGACGAACCTGCAGCGCCAGATCCTCCACGACACGACGTGGGTCGG
>JBLMYG010000329.1:0-3954 GCA_050258155.1 Acidithiobacillales bacterium | reverse complement strand
GGCGTGGGACCCGATCCGCCTCAGGAGACGGATCGGCTACGTCATCCAGGAGTCCGGGCTCTTTCCGCATTTCACCGTCGCCGGGAACGTCGCCCTCGTCCCGGAGCTCGAAGGGTGGGAGACCGCCCGCGTCGAGCAGCGGGTCGACGAGCTCCTCGCGCGCGTCGGCCTGCCGCCGTCGGAGTTCCGCTCCCGCTATCCGAGAGAGCTCTCGGGCGGACAGCGGCAGCGGGTCGGCGTGGCCCGGGCCCTGGCGGCGGACCCCGCGCTCCTCCTCCTCGACGAGCCGTTCGGCGCGCTCGACCCCGTGACGCGGCTCGACCTCCAGCGCCAGTTCCTTCGCCTCCGGAGGGAGCTCGCGACCACGTGTCTCTTCGTGACCCACGACGTGAGGGAAGCGCTCGCCCTCGCCTCCCGGGTCGCCCTTCTCCACGACGGGCGGATCGAGGTCCTCGCCCCGCCGCGGCAGTTCCTCGAGGCCGAGGCGGCCGAGGCGCGGACGTTCCTCGCCGGCCTCGACTGGAAGCTGGAGGCCTGATGCCGGAGTCCCTCGCCCGCGAGATCCTGGACCTGACGGGGGAGCACCTCGCCCTCGTCCTCGTCTCCCTCTCGATCGCGTCGTGCCTCGGGATTCCCGCCGGCATCTGGCTCAGCCGGAAGGAAGCCTGGCGGCTGCCCCTCCTCGGCTTCGCGAACGTCATGCAGACCGTTCCGAGCCTGGCGCTCTTCGGGTTCCTGATCCCGATTCCCGTCCTCGGCGGGATCGGCAAGCGGACGGCGATCGTGGCGCTCGTTCTCTATGCCCTCCTCCCGATTCTGCGAAACACCCTGACCGGCATCCTCGGCGTGGACCCCGCCGTCGTCGAGTCGGCGGTCGCGATGGGGATGACGGCCCGCCAGCGGCTCCTCCGGGTGGAGCTTCCGCTCGCGGCCCGGACGATCTTCGCGGGCGTCCGGGTGGCGGCGGTGACGACGGTCGGCACCGCCACGATCGCCGCCGCCATCGGGGGCGGGGGCCTTGGAGTCTTCATCTTCCGCGGGCTGGCTTCGGTGGACACCGGCCAGATCCTCGCGGGCGCCGTGCCGGCGGCGCTCCTCGCGCTGGCCGCGGATGGGGGGCTCGGATGGATCGAGCAAAGGCTCTCGCCGGCCTGAGCGCGGTCCTGCTGGCCGCCTGCCCGGGGCCGCGCTCGATCGTCGTCGGCTCCAAGAACTTCACCGAGCAGCGGATCCTCGGCGAGATCGCGGCGCAGCAGCTCGAGCGGCGCCTCGGCACGCGTGTGACGCGGAGGCTCGACCTCGGCGGGACGCTTCTCGCGCACGAGGCCCTCGTCTCCGGCCGGATCGACCTCTATTCCGAGTATACGGGGACGGCCCTCACGGCCATCCTCAAGCGTCTCCCTTCGTACGACGCGAAGGCCGTCTTCGATGACGTGGCGGCGGCGTACCGCTCCCGCTGGAGGCTCGTCTGGCTCCCGCCCCTCGGCTTCGACGACACGTTCGCCCTCGTCATCCGCGGCTCCGACGCCCGCGCCACGGGGATCGAGACTCTCAGCCAGGCGGCGAAAAGAAAGGAGGGGTGGAGGCTCGGCGTCGGGTACGAGTTCCTGCAGCGCCCGGACGGCCTCGCGCGCCTCGAGGCGACGTACGACCTGCCGCTCGTGGGAACCCCCAGGACGATGGACCTGGGCCTCCTCTACCAGGCGCTCCGGCAGGGCGATGTCGACATGGTGGCCGCCAACTCCACCGACGGCCTCCTGTCGTCTCTCGACGTGAAAATGCTCGCCGACGACCGGCGCTGCTTCCCGCCGTACGAGGCCGCTTTCGTCGTCCGGGCGGACTGCCTCGCGCGCGAGCCGCGGGCCGGCCCGGCTCTCGAGGAGCTCTCGGGGAAGCTGACGAACAGCGCCATGCAAAGGCTCAACTTCCTCGTGGACGGCGAGCACCGGCGGATCGCCGACGTGGCGCGCGGCTTCCTCGACGCAACCCTCGGAGCCCCTTCCGCCGGTGCCGCCGCATCGGCGCGATAGTCTTCGGGCCACGATGAGCGCTCCCGCCTCACCCTTCGACCGTAGCCGCCTCGTCGAGCGTTACCTCGCCCAGCGCCGAAGGAGCCGGGCCTTCTTCGACATGATCGAGGCGGCCGGGGCGTATTCCGCCCGGCCCATACCGCTCCGGAATCCGTTCGTCTTCTACGAAGGGCATCTGCCCGCCTTCAGCGTCAACACGCTCCTGAAGAGAGGCCTTGGACGGCGCGGGCTGAACGAGCACTTCGAGAAGCTCTTCGAGCGCGGAATCGACCCGGAAAGCGAGGCGAAGATCCCTGCCGGCCAGTCCCTCTGGCCGTCGCGAAAGGAGGTCCTCGCCTACGCGGAGGCCGCCGACGAGGCCGTTGTGGCGGCTCTGTCACGAGAAGAGCTCGAGCGGGCCGACGTTCCGGCGCTCGCCGGGGGGCAGGCCGTCTTCACGATCCTAGAGCACGAGCCGATGCACCAGGAGACGCTCGGCTACATGGCGCACCGGCTCGAGCCATCGCTGAAGGCGCGGCCCGAAGGCTACCGCATCGAGACCGGCGCAGCCCCGCCCGAGCCTCGGGCCGTGCGGATCCCGGAAGGACGCGTCCGGCTGGGCGCCGATCAGGGGCACCTCCGGTTCGGCTGGGACAACGAGTTTCCCCAGCTCACCGTCGACGTTCCCGCCTTCACGATCGACGTCTTCGACGTCACCAACCGCGACTTCATGGAATTCGTCCAGGCGGGGGGTTACGCGCGGCGCGACATCTGGAACGAGGAGGGGTGGGCCTTCCGCGAGAGCAGCGGCCTGACCCATCCGCTCTTCTGGGAAAGAGACGGCGAAGGGGGCTGGCTCTGGCGGGGGATGTTCCAGCGCCTCCCTCTCCCTCCGGCGTGGCCCGTCTGGGTGAGCGGCGAGGAGGCCGCCGCGTACGCCCGCTGGAAGGGGAAGAGGCTCCCCACGGAGGCCGAGCTTCACCGGGCCGCGTACGGCACGCCGGAGGGGATCGAACGGAGCTACCCGTGGGGGGAGGAGGGGCCGGACGCGACCCGGGGCTGCTTCGGCTTCGAGAGCTGGGAGCCGGTGCCGGTCGGCTCGCGCCCCGCCGGCGCCAGCGCGTTCGGCGTCATGGATCTTCTCGGCAACGGCTGGGAGTGGTCGTCCACCCCCTTCGCCGGCTTCCCCGGCTTCGTCCCGATGGCGTCGTACCCCGTCTACTCGAGCGACTTCTTCGACGGGAAGCACTGGGTGATCAAGGGCGGCTCGCCGGCCACGGCGCACGAGCTCCTCCGCCGGAGCTTCCGCAACTGGTTTCGCCCGAACTACCCGTACGTCTACGCGGCATTCCGCTGCGTCTCGGCGTGACCGGCGAAGGCCTCGCGGCGGCCTTCGCCCGGGACACGGCCGAGGGGCTGGCCCGGTGGCCGAAGGAGATCCCGCCGAGGTACTTCTACGACGAGGTAGGGAGCCTTCTGTTCGAGGTCATCTGCCGGCTCCCCTGGTACCCGATCACGCGCGCCGAGCGCACGCTTCTCCTCAGGTCGTCCGAAGAGATCGCGTCGCACTTCGGCCGGCCCCTCACGCTTCTCGAGCTCGGACCCGGAAGCGGAGAGAAGCTCCACATCGTCGCCGAGGCCGCCGCGCGGCAGGGCGGACCGGTGTCGCTCGACCTCGTCGACCTCTCCGCGTCTGCTCTCACCAGATCGTCGCGGACCCTCTCGGATCTCGGGCTCTCGGTGACAGCCCGCCGTCTGCCGTTCGAGAAGGGCCTTCTCGAGGCGGCGGGTGACCGGGGGCCCGGCGCCCTCCTCGTCCTCTTTCTCGGCTCCAACATCGGGAACCTCGACTTCCTCGAGGCCGAAGCGTTCCTTCGCGAGATCCGCGGCGCCCTCTCGCCCGGCGACGGCTTCCTCCTCGGCGTCGACCTCGTCAAGCCCGAGC
>JBLMYG010000328.1:0-2747 GCA_050258155.1 Acidithiobacillales bacterium | reverse complement strand
TGAGGATGGCGATCGGAGCGAAGGGGGGCGACATCCGGGCGCAGTTCCTCGTGGAGGCCGTGGTCCTCGCGATCGCCGGCGGAGCGCTCGGCATCGGCGTCGGGATCGGGATCCAGAAGCTCGTGGCCCGCTTCGCCGGATGGCCCGTCTCCGTCGAGGCGAACGCCATCTCGCTGGCCTTTCTCTTCTCCGCCCTGGTCGGCATCTCCTTCGGCTTCTACCCGGCCCTCAAGGCGAGCCGCTTGGATCCGATAGAGGCCTTGCGCTACGAGTGATGCTTGGGGGTCCGGGGGCTCGCGAAGCCAAGCCCCCGGGCGGCGCCCCCGGCGAGTCACGCTAAGCTCGCGTCTCGTGAGCGCCGAGTTCCCTTCCGGGAGAACTTCCCGCGAGACGGCGGAGCGGGCCCCCGTGCGAGGGACCCCGTGGTGGGACGCCCGACGCTCGCTCGCGGCACGCTTCCTCTGGCTTCTCCTTCCGCTCGCCCTCGTGCCGGTCTCCCTCTACTGGTTCGTCGCCGACCGGGAGCTGGCCAGCTCCGAGGAGGAGGTCGTCCGGTTTCTGCTCGACCAGGCGACGGGCCGGGAGCGGGACCGGCTCCATGCCGCTGCCGCCGCCCGAGTGCAGGAGCTCGAGTCGGAGGCGGGCCGGCTTCGGCGGGTGCTCGCCGCGGCATCGTTCGAGGCCGCCGAGGCGCTTCAGGCGCCGCCCGGTCCCGCGTCTCCTGCCGAACCGCTGCAGCGTCTCCCGGGCGGTCTCGTCGGCACGGCACCGGGGGGCGCGAGTTCCGCGGTGCTCGGAGCCGCTGCGGTCCGCACGGCGGCGGCCCGTCGCGATCTCGAGGCGACGCGAAAGCTGGAGGCTCCGTACCTCGAGCTTCTCGCCGGCGAACCGGACGTCGTCTCACTCTACGTCACGACCTCGTCGGGAGTCTCCCGCGCCGTACCGGCCGGAGACCTCCGCCGCTACGTCCGGGAGACGGGCCTCTCCGCCGAGTTCCGGTCGCCGACGCGGAACGCGGCGGCGCTTCTCGCCCCCGGCGTTCGCTCCGACGCGGTGGCGTGGACGGAGATCTATCCCGACGTCTATCGCGGGACGGGCCTTCTCGTGACGGGCGTCCACCTCGTGCGGGGCCGTGCGGGGAAGATCCTCGGCGAGGTCGGCGCCGACTGGGCGATCGGGCGCTCCATCCCCGGCCGGGAGGGCCCGGAGGCGAACGGGCACGTGGAACTCCTTCTGACAGGGGACGGGCAGCGACCCTTCGTCCGGCCCGCGGACGGGCTTTCCTCGGACGAGCTGGCTTCCATCGAGGCCCTCGTGGCCCGGGGAGCCGAAGGCGACCAGGAGCTCAAGGCCCGAGGAGGGACGCACCTCCTCACGGTGGCGCGGCTCTCCGCCCTCCCGTGGACGTACGTGCGACAGGCGTCCCTCACGCCTGTCCGGACGCAGGTCGAATCGCAGGCGCGCGCCCTCTTCGAGGCGGGCGGCAAGCGGCGAAACCGCCTCCGCATTCTCTACGTCGCCGTCATGCTGGGACTCGGAGGTCTCGTCGTCGCTGCGGTCCGGCGGGCGGTGGAGCCGATCCGGCGTGTCGCGCGCGTCGCGGACGCCCTGACGGCGGGAGAGCCGGCTCCCCAGCTCGGCGGCCTCGACAGGCTGGACGAGGTCGGGCGCCTCGTCGCGGCGATGCGAAACCTCGAGCGGCGGATCCACCGCCGGATCGCCATGATGGAGAAGACCCACCAGCTCGCGGAGACAGCATCCGTGATGACGAGCCCGGAGGAGACGCTCTCCCGCCTCTCCCGCCTGGTGGCCGAGGGGATGGGGGCGGAGAAGTGCTGGCTGGCGCTCTGGGAGCCCGAGACCCGCACTCTCGCCCTGACGCCGCCGGGACATGGCGTCTCCGACGAGGCGCTTCGGGGCCGGCGTCTCGGGCTCTCCGACCGCTCGTTGGCCGTGGCGAGCTATCAGACGGGGGAGACCTTCGTCCTGAACGAAATCGCCGGCGAACCCGACCATCCGCTCGGCTCGATCGAGGCTCTCGGGGTGACGTCGAACATCGCCTTCGCACCGCTCCGGACCGAGGTGGGAGCGCTCGGCGTCCTCGCCGTCGCCGACAAGCCAGGAGGGTTCGACGCCGACGACCGGGCGGCCCTCGAGAGCTTCTCCGACCAGGCGGCTCTCCTTCTTCGGAACGCCCGGCTCTACGATGAGCTGCAGAAGAGCTACGAGCGGCTCCGCGACGCACAACGGAACCGCGACTACTTCCTCCAGAACGTCAACCACGAGCTGCGGACGCCGCTGACGGCGATCCTCGGGTGGAGCGAGATCCTGGCCGAGGACGGGCCCGACCCCGAGACGATGCAGACGGCGATGATCCAGATCCGGCGCTCCGCCCAGTTCCTCCTGACCCTCATCTCCGACCTTCTCGACCTGTCGCGCTTCGAGGAGGGGCGGACGAAGCTGGAAAGGGAGGACACGGACCTCGCCACCGTCGTCCGCGAGGCGGTCGAGCCCGTGTCGGTCATGGCCGAGGGAAAGGGGATCTCCCTCTCCGTCGACGCGCCCCCTCCCGGCGAGGCGATCGTCCATCTCGACCCGGTCCGGATGCGGCAGGTGCTCTGGAACCTGCTTCACAACGCCGTGAAGTTCACCTCGCGCGGCGGACGGATCGAGCTCTCGGCGCGTGCGGACGGGGCGGGCGCCGTCGTGACGGTCCGCGACACGGGGGTCGGCATCGACGCGAAGGA
>JBLMYG010000327.1:0-6369 GCA_050258155.1 Acidithiobacillales bacterium | reverse complement strand
ATGGCGATCAAGGACCAGATGTTGAGAGTCCTGCGGAGTCCCGATACGCAGCGCATCCGGTTCAGCTTCAACGGAACGACGGGCGCGAAGATCTCGGTCGACGGCAGCAGCTTCCGGCGGGTGGCCGCTGCCATCGAGAACGACACCATCCATCCCAACGAGGGGGGCGTGGCGAGAGGCTGGGCCCAGTACGACGCCCGGACGAACAACTTCAACATCGGCCCGGGCGAGCACTGGTCGCGTGCCTTCGATGCCCTCCTCATCCACGAGTCCGTCCACGCCGCCTTCGATCTGAACCATTCGACTTTGCCTTGGATCGACAACGAAACCGCGGCCTACGTCGCGCAGGGCTACTACCTTCGGAACTCCGGCTTCGGCAATGCCCGTCTCGACCACCTGGGGCAGCCATACCTCGGCCGGATGATCGTCGACTCGATCGTGCGGGGCGAAGGTGCCGAGGGCTTCTGGCTGGACCAGCTCCACGACTCGCTTCTCTCGAGCCCGCAGTACCACAGCTACATCCGGGGAACCTTCACTGGCGACGGCTGAGGATCAGCCGGCCCGCCTCCCACGCGAGCGAAGGCTCGGGTTAGACTTCGGAAAGAAGCCCCGTCCGGTACTTTCGGTTCGTTTCGAGAAAGGAGTGATCATGCGACACGTCCTTCATCTGTCTATCGCTCTGCTGGTTTCGGCCGCGGCCGTCTCCGCCTTCGGCGCCGACGCGCCGAAGAGCGGTCCGCCCGCCGCCGCCTCCGCGAACGCGGCGAAGAGCCCGCAGGGAGCGGCCTATCTCGCCTGGGTCAAGGCAGTAAAGGCCAAGGACATCGAAGCCTGGAAGAAGGTCGTCCCGGCCGAGGCGGTGAAGCAGCTCGATGCCCAGGCCAAGGAGATGGGGAAAAAGCCCGTGGACGTCCTGGAGTTCATGGGACTGATGACGCCCGAAGAGAACACGATCACAGGCGTCAAGGTCGACGGCAACAAGGCAACACTCTCCGTCGTCGGCAAGACGAAAGGCGAGGCGGGGACCTCCTACGGCACGATCCAGATGGTCCAGGAGGGAGGCTCCTGGCGCGTGGGCAAGCAGAGCTGGGAGATGAAGGACAAATGAGGCGTCTCGGTCCGTTCCGGGGTTCGGTGCCATCGCGGTGACCTTCTCTATCCCGCCTTCCTCCGAGAGACGTGGTCTACTCGGAGAGGGAGGCAGGAAGATGGACGTTTCGAAATCGTTTCCCGATCGTGTTTCCACGGGACGCTCCGGGAGGACGCAGGCCTGTCTCTATCTCGTGCTTTCCTTCCTGGCCGGCCTTCAACTGGCTGCCCGGGCGGACGGAATCTCGGGGCGGGTCTATGGTCCGGACGGGAAAGGCCTTCCGAACACGATTCTCACGGCGCAGCCCGAGAAAGGACCGGCGGTCGATTTCAAGACCGACGCCTCGGGGAATTTCAGCGTCTTCCTCGACCCGGGACGCTACGTGGTCTCGGTCCGGGCGGACAAGTCCCTCGAAGGAGTGATCGAGAGCTACTCGCAGCCCGTGCAGCAGGACATTCACCTGAAGAAGGGGACGAGGTGAGGCCATGTCCGGGAGCGAACCGGCCGCGACAGACAGAAGACGGCGCCTTCTGGACTGGCTCGACGTGCTCGCCAAGCTGGTGGGTGCGTTCGCCGTCCTCGGGGTGGCCATCTTCGCGAACTCGCTCCAGAGCCGGCTGACGGGCATCTCCATACAGAGCCAGCGCGAGCAGGCGGACACCCAGCTCCGCGCGAACATGTTCAACAGCCTGATCGGCCCGATCGTGGGACCGCAGAAGGATGGAACGCCGGTCTCCGCCGCGCGGGAGGAGCTGCTGGCCGAGCTCCTGGCCCTGAACTTCCACGAGAGCTTCGAGCTGAAGCCCCTCATGGAGGACGCCAGCCGGAGGCTGGTCGAGGAAGCCCGCACCACGCCGTCGCGGCCTGCCGGAGGCCCGGACGTCCGCGAGTCGTTGTGGTCCATCTCCCGAAGGACCTCCGAGAGGCAAAAGGCCGCCATCGCCCGCGAATGGGAAGCTTCGCGGGCGGGGTCGGGGCGAGACGGGTCGGGAAACGGCTTTATCTCCAGCCTGTTCCGGAATCGCACCCCGGTTCGGAAGGGGTGCGAGTTCTACACCGTGAGCGTGGACGCCCGAAGCGAGCGGCACCTCGAGCCCGTGCAGCCCAATGCCGCGTGCCAGGTCGCGGCCGCCTTCCGGGACGCCGTCGACCTGAGGTCTCCGGACGGGAACTACGTCCTGCGCCTCTGGGCCGCGGGGGCGGACTGGCAGGACCAGACCGTGAGGATCAACGTGCTTCCGTTTCGCACGGAGCAGGAATCGCCTGCGCCGACGGACACCACGTACCCCTTCACCCTGACCTGGTTCGAGCTTCCCTTCACGGACAACACGCTGCTCCCGGACGGAAACCGCTTCGCCGTCTACCTGCGCCTCCACGAGCCGGCGTTCCAGAAGGTCACCATGGCCGTGATGTGGTTCCCCGTCGGGTACTTCACGCCGCGGGAGCGTCCTCTGAACTACCGCGAGGTCCAGGAGCTGCTGGGTCGAAGGGCGCCGTAGCCCGGCCGGGGGCCGTGGCCGGAAGCGACGGACCGGTACACTCCGGCGCGCATGAACTACCGTTCCCTCCTTCGAAACGTCGAGCGGACGCTCTCGGCGATCACGAGCTCCGCTGACGTTGCCACGACGATTCTCGCGCTCTGCGAGGCCGTCGTCCGGAACTTCCGGAACGAGCTGGGGATCTTCGGCGGGCGCCTCTATGTTCGTCGCGACCACGAGTACGTCCTGACGCGAGGCTTCGGCCGCTCGCGACAGATGCAGGCGGGCCTCGCCGTCTCGGCGGAGTACCTGCCCGTCAAGCGCGCCATCTCGGAGGGGATCGACCTGACCGACCTCTCCGACCCGACGGTCGATCGCGAGCTGGAGACGCGGCTCGGCGTGAAGCGGTTCGCCGCGGTCTCCGTGGGCGACGAAGGCTACCTTCTCTCCTTCGACGTCTCGCCGCGCGTCCCGGCAGAGGACCTGCTCCTCGCCCTCGGCATCATCCGGACCGCGGTCGAGAGCAAGGTGAGGAGCGAGAAGCTGGAGGGGCTCATCCAGCAAGCACGCCGGATCCAGCAGTCGATCCTGCCGCGTTCGGTGCCTGCCGCGGGCGATTACGACGTGGCGGCCCTCTCGCGCCCCGCCGAGCTCGTCGGGGGCGACTTTTACGACTTCATCCCGATCGGTGACGCGGGCTTCGGCGCGGCCATCGCCGACGCTTCGGGTCACGGCCTCCCCGCGGCGCTCCTCGTCCGCGACGTCTACGTCGGCCTGAGGATGGGAATCGGGAACGACCTGAAGGTCACCCGGACGATCGAGCGTCTCAACCGGATTCTCAACAAGAGCCGCCTGACGACGAAGTTCGTCTCGCTCTTCTACGCCGAATTCGAGGCGCATGGCGAAATCCTGTACGTCAATGCGGGACACCCCCCGCCCCTCCACTGCGCCTGCCGCGGGAACGTCTTCTCCGAGCTCGCGCCCACGGGGATGGTCCTCGGCCCGATGCCGAACGCCGCGTACGGGCGTCGCGGCTTCCGGATGGAGCCAGGGGACCTCGTCGTTCTCTACACGGACGGAATCACGGAAGCTGCCGATTCGAAGGGACGCGAGTTCGGGACGGGACGGCTCAAACGGCTCGTCGCCGAGATGAAGCGTCATCCCTCTCGCGAGATCGCGGAGCAGATCATGCTGGCGACGAAGCTCTTCAGCGGCGAAGCGACCCCGAGAGACGATCAGACCGTCGTCGTCATCCGGCGGAAGCTTCCGGAATCGAAGCCCGCCGGCGGGACGCCGGACGTCAGACTGCCCGCGACGCCGGGCCCCGGAACCACTCCGCCGTCCGGCGGAGCCCCTCGGGAAGGGAAACCGACGCGCTGAAGCCGAGGACGGCCTTCGCGCGGCCGACGTCGAGGACGCTCCGACGCTGCTCGCCCGGCTTGCCGGTCTCGCGCCGGGCGGGCCTCACGGCGCCGCAAGCGGACGCCACCATCCCGTAGAGCTCGTTGACGGTCGTTTCGACGCCCGTCCCGATGTTGTAGACGCCCGTGGCGCTCCTCCGGAAGGCGAGAAGGTTCGCCCCGACGACATCTCCGACGTAGACGAAGTCGCGGCTCTGCAGGCCGTCGCCGTAAATGACGGCCTCCTGTCCGGTGAGCAGGCGGCTCATCCAGATCCCGACGACGCCCGCCTCCCCCGAGCCGTCCTGCCGCGGGCCGTAGACGTTGGCGTAGCGGAGGAGCGTGACGGCCAGCGGCGTGCCGTGAGCGAGGCACTCGAGGTACTTCTCCCCCGCGAGCTTCGCCGTGCCATAGGGCGACACGGGGTTCATGGAATGGTCCTCCGCGGCCGCGAAGCCCTCGGGATCGCCGTAGATCGCGCCTCCGCTCGAAGCGAAGACGAGCTGCCGGACCCCGGCTGCGAGACAGGCCTGCGCGACCCGGATCGTCCCGAGCACGTTGACCTCGGCGTCGAAAACGGGATCCGCGACCGACTTTCTCACGTCGATCTGTGCGGCATGGTGAAAGACGGCGGCGGGCCGCTCCTCGTGGAGAAGGCCTGCAAGATCGAAGCTCCGGATGTCCCCTTCCACGAAGCGGGCGGCTACCGGGAGCCGGGCCTTCTTGCCCGTCGAGAGGTCATCGAGGATGACCACTCGATGCCCCTCGGCGAGAAGGGCATCGGCGAGGTGCGACCCGATGAAGCCCGCGCCGCCGGTCACGAGGACGGGGGAGCCGCGCTGATCCATGATCGGGGCAGAGGATAACCCGCTGAAAGCGCTTCCGCCCTCCTTCTACCGGCGCGACACGGCCACGGTCGCGCGCGACCTCCTCGGCTGCCGTCTCGTCCGCCGCTTCCCGGACGGGAAGAGGCGGGGCGTCGTCATCGTGGAGACCGAGGCTTATCTCGGCGTCGTGGACCGCGCCGCGCACACCTGGAACGGAAGGAAGACCCCGCGGGTGGCGCCGATGTGGGGCCCCGGCGGCCATGCCTATGTCTACTTCGTCTATGGCATGCACCACTGCCTCAACGTCGTGACGAAGGGAGAGGGGGAACCAGAGGCGGTCCTGATTCGCGCTGGTGTGCCGGTAGAAACCTGGGAGAGGACGAAAAGATTCTTCTCTGCGGCGGCTGCGGAGACAGCCGCCGATGGAAGGCAATCTGCCTCTCGGGGGGCCGGTGTCAAGGGTCCGCGACCGCTGCGCGGCGCGCGAAGTGCGCCCTTGACACCGGCCCCCCGAGGGCTACGGGCTCGAACGAAGGACAGCGCCCTCCTCGTCGCCTCGGGCCCGGCGAACCTGTGCCGCTATCTGGAGATCACGACGTCGCTCTCAGGGGCGTCGTTTTCCGGTCCGGATCTCTTTCTCTTTTCCCCCTCAAAGGACTCCTCTCCTGGTCGTTCCCCCGTGCCCTTCCCCATCCTCGTCGGCCCTCGGGTGGGCGTGACGTACGCGGGGGAGGCGGCGCGCTGGCCCCTCCGCTTCGCGCTGGCGGGCTGCCCGGCGGTCACGAGGCCGGGCGGCCTCCGCCCACTCCCTAGAAGGTCTTGAGGTCGGCCAGCGAGGAGGCGGTGACGAGGCAGTTCTTCCCGCTCCGCTTCGCCTGGTAAAGGGCCTGGTCCGCCCGCTCGACGAGGGTCTTCTTCGTGAGGGCGTCGTCCGGGAAGCAGGCAAGGCCGATCGAGACGGTGATGCCGAGCGGGTGCGGGAGCCCCGGAACCGAGAAGAGGCTCGCCGCGACCCGGCGCCTCAGCCGGTCGGAGACGAGGAGCGCCTTCTCGCTCGTCGTCTCGGGAAAGATGAGGGCGAACTCCTCGCCGCCGTACCGGGCCACGGTGTCCATCTCGCGGACGCTTCGGGTCATCTCTTCGACGAGCCCCTTGAGGACGACGTCCCCGACCGGGTGGCCGAAGAGGTCGTTGATCTTCTTGAAGTCGTCGATGTCGAGCATGCCGAGAGTGAGGGGGTGCCCCGTCCGCTCGTGGCGTGTCAGCTCCTTGGAGAGCGCTTCCTGGAAGTAGCGGTGGTTGAAGACCTCGGTGAGAGAATCGCGGACGGAGAGCTCCTGCGTCGCTTCGTAGGCGCGCGCCGACTGGATCGCGGAGACGGCGTGGTTGGCGAAGATCTCGAGGGCCTGAACGTCCTGGAGGGAAGGGACCTGTCCCGTCGCCGGGTCTTCCACGAGAAGGACGCCGACGAGCTGGTCGCCCGCCGTCAGCGGGACGTACAGGCGGTCCCCCCGGTGCCACGAACCCGGCCCCGGCGTCCGGCGCCGCCGCTCGACCCGCCCCGTGATCTCCGG
>JBLMYG010000326.1:0-6707 GCA_050258155.1 Acidithiobacillales bacterium | reverse complement strand
TCAGGTCGCGCGAGCTGATCCTCCTCGCCGACTGCATCGGCGCGATCTGGGAGAAGGGCGGGACGGCACGGCTCGAGTCGCTCGTTCCGGCCGTCGCCAGCCCGCCGTTTTCGACGGTCGGCGCCCTTCCGCTCGAGACCTTCTATCCCGCGAAAGAGCGGCAGGCGCTCGTCCTCGCCCTCAACAACGTCGTCGCCTCGCCCGCGACCGCGGCGTTCCGGAAGGGGGTGCCGCTCGATGTCGGGGCGATGCTGGAGCCGGGCGCGGGGGGCCGGCCGAGGCTCTCGATCGTCTCCATCGCACATCTCTCGGACGCCGAGCGCCTCTTCGTCGTCGCGACGCTCCTCGCCCGCGTGAAGGCGTGGGTCCGGTCGCGGCCGGGCTCCTCGACGCTGAAGGCGCTCCTCTACATCGACGAGATCTACGGCTTCTTTCCCCCCTCGGCCAGCCCGCCGACGAAGCCGCCCCTCCTCGCGCTCCTGAAGCAGGCGCGGGCCTTCGGGTTCGGCGTCGTCCTCGCCACGCAAAACCCGGTGGACCTCGACTACAAGGGTCTCGCCAACTGCGGCTGCTGGTGGGTCGGGACGCTCCAGACGGAGCGGGACCGCGAGCGCCTTGCCTCGGGGCTCTCGGACACGGGAGGAAGCGACGCCGCGCCGCTTCTCGGAAAGACGAGGAAGCGCGTCTTCATTCTCCACGACGTCCACGCGAGAGGACCGGTCCTGATGGAGACGCGATGGGCGATGAGCTATCTCCGAGGGCCGATGACGCGCGAGGAGATCGCCCGCGTGAGGGGGGCCGTCCCCCGGCCGGCCGCGGCGGCGGTTCAGGCGGCTCCGGAAGCGGAGGCCCCGCCGCCGATTCCGGCGCCGTGGCCTGCGAAGTGGGTCAGGATGCGGGGCGCCGAGATCGCGACCCCTCACCTCTACGTGAAGTACGCCGTCCGTTACAAGGCGGACGCGAAGACGACGGCGCCCGAGACGACGGCCGTCAAGCTATTTCCCCTCGATGTTGCGGAGCCCTCCGGTGTCGTCGAGTCGGAGGCGATCGACGTTGCGGTGGAAGACCTGCTCGAGGCGGCTCCGGGCGGCAAGCTCCGCTACGGCGACCTTCCCACGTGGCTCGGCCCGTCAGCCGTCAAGGCTCTGGAGAGGTCGGTGAAGGACCGGCTCCCCGACAAGCTGGCCGCGACGCTCCTGAAGGACCCTGTCACGGGCTCGCTCTCGCTTCCGGGAGAGTCGGGCGAAGCCTTCGCGCGGCGCATCGCGGGCGCCTCGGCGCCGGCCGCGCTGCAAGAGAAGCTGGAGCAGAAGAAGCGGGCGCTCGCAACGGCCGAGTCGCAGGAGAAGTCGCGCGAGCTGGAGACGGCTGCGAGCGTCGCGTCCGCGGCGGTCGACCTTCTCGGGGGCCTTCTGGGAAAGAGGAAGTCGCTCAGGGTCCGGAGAGTCGGGTCGGTCCTGACGAAGAGACGGCTGGAAGGAACGGCGGAATCCCGCGTCGAGGCCCTGAGGGCGGAGGTGGAAGAGCTCTCGGCGAAGGTCGCTGCGCCCGACCCGTCCCGATTCGAGAGCGTTTCGGTCGTTCCTGCGAGGTCACAGGTGGACCTCCTCTCGATCGGCGTGGCCTGGGTCGCCTGACAGGGCGGCCTCCCGATGCACCCGGTCGAGACGGTCCTCGCCCTTCTCGTCCCGACGACGCTTCTCGCCGTCCTGGCGAAGCGAATCTCCGTCCCTTATCCGATCGTCCTCGTCATCGGGGGGAGCCTCCTCGCCTTCGTGCCCGGCCTCCCGGCGCCGCGGCTCGACCCCGAGCTCGTTTTCCTCCTCTTTCTCCCGCCGATCCTCTACGCGGCGGCCTACTTCACCTCGTGGCGCGATTTTCGCGACAGCCTCATCTCCATCGTGCTCCTCGCCGTCGGCCTCGTCGCGGCGACGGCGGCCGCGGTCGCGGCAGCCTTTCACGCGGTCGTCCCGGATCTCGGCTGGCCGGCCGCCTTCGTCCTTGGCGCGATCGTGTCGCCGCCCGACGCCGTCGCGGCGACCGCCATCGCCCGGCGCCTCCGCCTGCCGCGGCGGATCGTCACGATCCTCGAGGGAGAGAGCCTGGTCAACGACGCGACGGGCCTGGTCCTCCTGAAGTTCGCGACGGCCGCCGCGGTGACGGGTTCCTTTTCGGCGGGGGCGGCCGGGCTCGACTTCGTCTTCCTCGTCGCGGGGGGGATTGCCGTCGGCATGGCCGTGGGCCTCCTCTTCGCCCGGCTGGAGCGCTTCCTCGACGACAGCGTCCTGGCGGCGACGGCCTCCCTCCTCGTCTCCTTCCTCACCTACATCCTCGCGGAGCGCCTCCACGTCTCGGGCGTGCTCGCCGTCGTCGCTGCGGGGCTCATCCAGGGAAGAGCCGTTCCGCGCCTCTGGAGCGCGAAGGTGCGGATCGAGGCGACGGCGTTCTGGGAGACGGTCGTCTTCGTCCTGAACGCCCTCATCTTCGTTCTCATCGGCCTCCAGCTCCCCTCGATCGCTGCGGGGCTCTCACGTTTCCCCTGGGCGACCGTCGTGGACGCCGTCTTCGCGACCCTCGCCGCGGCCGTCGGAATCCGGCTCGTCTGGATGTTTCCCGGCGCCTGGCTTCCGCGCTTCCTTCTCCCCGCGTACCGGGCGAAGAGCCCCTATCCCCCCTGGCCCTGGGTGCTCCTGGCCGGCTGGACGGGGATGCGGGGCATCGTCTCGCTCGCGGCCGCGCTCGCCCTCCCCGTGCAGACGGCGGCCGGCGCGCCGCTGCCCGGGCGGGACCTGATTCTCATCGTCACGTTCGCGGTCATCTTCGCGACGCTCGTCATCCAGGGGCTGACGCTTCCGAGCGTCATCCGGTGGCTGGGCATCGGCACCGACGTCGCCTCGTTCCGAGAGGAGCGTCAGGCCCGGAAGGCTCTGGCCGAGGCGGGGCTCTCGCGTGTCGACGCCCTTGCCGAGGAGCACGTCCTTCCGGCGCACCAGATCCACGCCGTCCGGCAGGAGCTCGTCGACCGTCTCCGCCAGCTCGTCCGGGAAGAGCCGGGGGAGGCGCTCCCCGCTTCGACGCCGGAGCGGATCAGGTGGCTCCGGCGCGAATCGCTCGGCGCCCAGCGGGAGAAGCTGCTCGATCTGCGGCAGGAGGAGACGATCGGCGACGACGTCCTCCACCTCCTCCAGCACGAGCTGGACCTCGAGGAGCTGCGGATCGGCCGCTGACGGCGGCCCGCCTCACTCCTGCTTCTTGGTCCCGAGAACGACGAGAACGATGAGAAGAAGCAGGACGATCAGGCCGATGACGATCGTCGTGGTGCGGGAGGCACCGCCCGGCACCTCGGCCGACGTCTTCTCCGCGGGGGCCTTCGCGGTCGCGGTCGCGGGAGCGGGAGAGGCGGGCGCCGCGGCGGTGGTCGCCGGCGCCTCTCCCGCGGTCGGCGGCGCCGGCGCCGCGGCGGTCGTGGCCGGCGGTGCGGTGGCCGTGGCCGGCGCGGGCGCGGGGCTTTGAGCCTTCTCCTCCGACACGGCGGCGGTCCCGAAAGCGAGAAGAACCCCGAGGGCGAGGCCCATGAGGGCGCGGCGGAAGCTCATCGCATCTCCTTCTTGAAGCTGGGCACAACGTCCCGGCCAACGCTAGCTGCTGGCGTCAGGAGCGTCAAGCGTGTCCGGCCGCTCCGGTGCGGCTGCCCCGGAGCGCCTCGAGGTCGGCACGGAGCGCCTCGATCTCTGCGATCAGAGAGGTCCTGTCGGGCTCGCTGAACGACTGCCGGATCGGCTCGAGGGAGAGCAGGTCGGCCACCTCCGAAAGTCGCGCCGAGG
This sequence comes from Acidithiobacillales bacterium, assembly GCA_050258155.1. Lineage (GTDB taxonomy): Bacteria > Acidobacteriota > Thermoanaerobaculia > UBA5066 > UBA5066 > DAOMFB01. Next base: position 2,883 of record JBLMYG010000326.1, on the reverse strand, counting down.
CCTGGGAAAGCGCCTTGGCGGCGTCCGCACCCGCGAGGTCGACGAAGGCCTCTTCGACGAGCGAGGGCACCGAGACAACCGCTTTTCGGAGCCTCTGCCCGGCCTCCGTTCTGGCCAGCGCGCCAGCGGCCACGGCCGCGCAGACCGTGTGGGCCAGATCCATTCCCCGCCGGAAGGCGGGCCCCCGTCCGTGGTCCATCGTCCGCCAGAAAACTATACGTTCAGGCCGGTCCGGACGTTCCGCGGCCGGTGAAGGGGTTTCGGAGAGAGTGGGCCGTTTGAATCATGTCAGGGGGGCAGCGGAGGGCGCTAGCCTTGCGGATCGGATCACGTCACGGGCCGGAAGGGCCGCCGGCCGTCCGCCAATCGGTTGAGGAGGAAAGGGCTGCATGCGCCGGAAGATCACCGTCGTGGGAGCGGGAAACGTCGGGGCGAGTATCGCGCAGCGCCTTGCCGAGAAGGAGCTGGGAGACGTCGTTCTCGTCGACGTGATCGAAGGCGTGCCGCAGGGGAAGGCGCTGGACCTGTACCAGTCGGGCCCGGTCGAAGGCTTCGACGGAAAGCTCGTCGGGTCGAACGGGTACGAAGAGACCGCCGGCTCGGAAATGGTCGTCCTGACGGCGGGCCTCGCCCGGAGGCCGGGAATGTCCCGGGACGACCTCCTGAAGAAGAACGAGGAGATCGTCGCCTCCTGCACGGCCAGCGTCATGAAGTTCTCGAAGGACCCGTACATCCTCGTCGTGACGAATCCGCTCGACGCCATGTGCGAGGTGGCCCGCCGCGTCTCGAAGCTCCCGGCGAGCAAAGTCGTCGGCATGGCCGGCATTCTCGACACGGCCCGGATGCGCGCTTTCATCTCGATGGAGACGGGCTACGCCATGTCCAGCATCCACGCGACGGTCCTCGGCGGCCACGGTGACACGATGGTTCCGATCCCGAGGTACTCCACGGTCGCGGGCGTCCCCATCACCGAGCTCCTGCCTCCCGAGAAGATCGCGGCGATCGTCAAGCGGACCGCCGGCGGCGGCGGCGAGATCGTGGCGCTCCTGAAGACCGGGTCGGCCTACTATGCCCCCTCGGCGGCCGCGGTGGAGATGGTGGACGCGATCCTTCGCGACAAGAAGAAGATCCTGCCGTGCGCCGCCTGCCTGAAGGGCGAGTACGGGATCAGGGACCTCTACGTCGGCGTCCCGGTCGTCCTCGGCAAGGGGGGCGTGGAGAAGGTCATCGAACTGAAGCTGACGGCCGAAGAGGCTGCGGCGCTCGAGAAGTCGGCCAGCGCGGTGGCCGAGCTCTTCGGCCTGCTGACGTGCTGACCGCGACAGATTTTCCATCGGGAGGAGGGGCGACGCGGATGTCCAGAGCCCTGGTCTTCATCAACTCGTCGGTCGGGAAAAAGATCGTCATGGCCGTGACGGGCATCGTCCTGTCGCTCTTCGTCCTCGGCCACATGGTGGGGAACACCCTCGTCTTCAAGGGGCCCGAGGCGATGAACCACTACGCGGCCTTCCTCCAGGGCCTCGGCACGACGCTCTGGATCATCCGCCTCGTGCTCCTCGTCTGCGTCCTGCTCCACGCGTGGGCGTATCTTTCGACCACGGCGGAGAGCTGGAGCGCCCGGCCCGTCGGATACCGGAAGACGTCCTACGAGGCGTCGGACTGGGCTTCCCGCACGATGCGCTGGACCGGGCCGATCCTCGCCGTCTTCATCGTCTTTCACATCCTGCACCTGACGACCGGCACCCTTCACCCGGCGTTCAAGCACCTCGACGCCTACGGGAACGTCGTCCGTGGCCTCTCCGTCGTTCCCGTCGGCCTCTTCTATGTCGTGGCGATGGCCTGCCTCGGTTTCCACACGTGGCACGGGACGTGGAGCATGCTCCAGACGCTCGGCCTCTCCCACCCGCGGTTCGATCCCGTCCGAAAGAAGATCGCCGTCGTCTTCACCGTCGTCGTCGCGGGCGGCTTCGTCCTCGTTCCGCTCGCGGTCCTCTTCAAGTGGGTCGGGTGAGGCGGGGAGGGAGATGACATGGAACTGAAATCGAACGTCCCGTCGGGCCCTCTCGAGAAGAAGTGGACGAAGCACCGCTTCGACATGAAGCTGATCAACCCGGCCAACAAGCGGAAGTACACGGTCATCATGGTCGGCTCGGGCCTCGCCGGCGCCTCGGGCGCCGCGAGCCTCGCAGAGCTCGGCTACAACGTCCTCTGCTTCTGCTACCAGGACAGCCCCCGTCGCGCTCACTCCATCGCCGCCCAGGGCGGCATCAACGGCGCGAAGAACTACCAGAACGACGGCGACAGCGTCTACCGCCTCTTCTACGACACCATCAAGGGGGGCGACTTCCGTGCCCGCGAGGCGAACGTCTACCGGCTCGCCGAGGTGTCGGTCAACATCATCGATCAGTGCGTGGCGCAGGGCGTTCCCTTCGCCCGCGAGTACGGCGGGACGCTCGCGAACCGCTCCTTCGGCGGCGCGCAGGTTTCGCGGACGTTCTACGCGCGGGGCCAGACCGGGCAGCAGCTCCTCCTCGGCGCCTACCAGGCGCTGGAGCGGCAGATCGGGCTCGGGCAGGTGAAGATGTACACGCGTCACGAGATGCTGGAGCTCGTCGTCGTCGACGGGCGGGCCCGCGGCATCGTGACCCGGGACATGGTCACGGGCGCCGTCGAGTCGTGGGCGGCCGATGCGGTCATCCTCGCCACGGGGGGCTACGGCAACGTCTTCTACCTCTCGACGAACGCCAAGGGGTGCTCGACGACCGCGATCTGGCGCGCTTACAAGAAGGGCGCGGGCTTCGCGAACCCCTGCTATACGCAGATCCACCCGACCTGCATCCCCGTCACCGGCGAGCACCAGTCGAAGCTGACGCTCATGTCCGA
>JBLMYG010000325.1:0-3445 GCA_050258155.1 Acidithiobacillales bacterium | reverse complement strand
CTCATCGCCTCCATCGGCGAGAGGCGCGAGGCCCGGATCGCGGGATACATGCCGAAGGTCACGGCGAGTAGCAGCGCCACGCCCCAGGCGACGGCCAGCCCGACGGGGTTGACGACCAGGCCGTAGGGGAAGTTCGCCGAGAGGGCCTTGCAGACGACCGCGCCGAGGAAGGTGCCGATCGAGGCCCCGACCGCCGCGAGCACGCAGGCCTCCAGCAGGAACTGGACGAACACCTCGCCGTCGGAGGCGCCCATCGCCTTGCGCAGCCCGATCTCGTAACGGCGGTCCGAGAACGAGATCAGCATCACGGAGAGGACCCCCACCCCGCCCACGAGCAGAACGGTCGCCGCGAGGCTCATCAGCACGACCTTCCATCCGAAGATCTGGTCGAGGAAATGCGCCCACAGCCGCGCCCCCTCGGCCTGAAGGTCGAGCGTCTCGACGTCCTCGATGCCGTGGTGCGCCTGGCGCGCGCGCCCGACCATCATCGCCGAGACCTCGCCGACGTCCCGCGTGGACGCGAGCTTGACGGCGACATGCGCGAGCTTGTGAGCCGGGTCGATGCGATCCATGTACGTTTCGAGCGGGATCGAGATGCCGTTGGCGTCGTAGTAGTTCTCGTCGGAGAACATGTGGCCCGGAGCCTGGACGCCGACGATGTGGAAGCGCACGCCCTCGACCGTGATGTCGCGGCCGACGGGGTCCGAGCCGCCGAAGAGCTTGGAGGCGAGTGTCGCTCCGACGACGGCGACCGTCGAGCGGCGCCGCTCGTCGTCTTCGGTGAGCCCCCGGCCGATGCCGATCGGCCGGTTCATCCAGCGCCCGTAGTCGTGCCGGACGCCGTTGACGAACATCCGCTCGCTGCCCCCGGAGGTCTGCACCGCCGATCGCTTGAAGGCGCGGGGGAGGAACGCGAGAACCTTCGGGTCGGGCGCCGTCAGGCGCGGCAGGTCCTCGTACCGGAGACCCGGGCTCATCGCGAAGCGCTTCTGCTCTTCCGTGGTCTCGGGGGCCTTGGGCGCGAGAAGCACCGTCCCGTCCCAGCTCATCCCCGAGAAACCCGTGGCGATCTTGTCCATGACCCCGTCCATGACCGAGGTCATCACGACCAGTGCGAAGACCCCGAGCATCAGCAGCGTCAGGGTGAGCGTCGAACGAAGCTTGTGCGCCCACAGCTCGACGAGCCCGCCTTTGAGGACCTCCCAATAGAGGCCGAGATGGCTTCCGACGGAGAGCCTCTTCACCGTCGCCGAGCGGGTGCCGCCCGCCGGCAGGGGGATCGCAGCGCCGCTCATAAGCGCGGGGTTCGGTGTCCGGTGTCCGGTTCTCGGACTCCGGAAGCCCCGGACCCTTCCTGGCCCCCGAACCGCTGACCCCTGCTCCCGTTACTCATATCTCAACGCCTCCATCGGCGACAGCCGGCTCGCCTTGAACGCCGGATAGAGGGCGAAGAGGAACCCGAAGGCGACGGCCAGCGCGTAAGCCCAGAGGAAGCTCTTCGGGTCGATCCAGAGCGGGATGCCGAGGTAGAAGGTGATCAGCTTGGAGAAACCGACTCCGACGACCAGCCCCACCAGAGAACCGGAGACCGTCAGAAGAACCGCCTCCGTCATGAACTCCTTGAAGACCTCCCGCCCCGAGGCCCCGATCGCCATCTTCACGCCGACCTCGCGGACGCGCTCCTTCAAGGTCGCCATCTGGATGTTGACGTTCACGATGCCGCCGCCGATGAGCGACAGGACGCCGGAGAGCAGGAAGATCATGTCGTACACGTCTCCCTGGCTCTCCTCCTTGCGGACGCGTGCGGCGACGTCGTCGAGGCGAAAGTCTTCCTGCTGGCGGTGGTTCGCCTTGAGAAGCGAGGAGAGTCCCCTGGAGAAGGTCGACATCACGTCGATCTTCGGGATGCGGAACGTCACGCGGTCCACCCTCTGGTACTGGTCTCCTTCGAAGCGGCGGGCCACCAGGGTCGTGGGAATCGCGATGATGCGGTTGCGACGCCGAAACATGTTGCGGTTGGACTTGCGGAAATAGAAGACGCGCTCCTTCAAGACCCCGACGACGGTCACCGGGACGTCCCCGATGCGGATCGTCTGGCCGAGAGCGTTTCCATTCGGAAAGAAGGCGTCGACGGCCTCGGTGCCGAGAATCGCGACCGGGGCGGCGCGGTCGAGATCTTCCGCCGTGAAGTTTCTTCCGCGCGCGACCTCGTAGCCGTCCACGGCCAGGAAGTCCCCACCGATGCCGCGGATGTCGCGCTCCTGGTCCGCATAGGGGGAGCGCACGCGCGCCCGCGCGAACTTCTGGAGCGCGATGCCGGTGACCGCCTTCGGGTCGAGCTCCTGGCCTTCCTCGGCGTCGGCGTTGCGCAAGCCCAGGTTGGCCATCTGGAGCGCCGTCGGGCTGCCCTCCTTGATCACGGCGGAAGGCTGGACGTTCAACTTGTCGAGACCGCCCATCCTCACGAAGAGCTCCATCGAGCGCTTGCGCATGCTGTCGGAGATCGAGAAGCCGCCGAGCACCGCGGCGACGCCCAGCATCACGCCGAGCGACTGCAGCGTCGCGCGCCCGAGGTTCTCCCGCATCTCGACCCAGGCATTGCGGACGCGCTCGCCAAAGGCGCCGGTGAACATGGGCGCGGCGCGCCCCTCGCCCCGACCCTCTCCCGGAGGAGAGGGAGAAGGGCTAGGCGGCGGCCTCCGCGGACTGGATCAGCCCGTCGTGAATCTCGACCCGCCGCTGTGCCATCGCGGCGATCGAGAGGTCGTGCGTGACGACGAGGATCGTGTTGCCCTGGCGATGGAGCTCGACGAAGAGCTCGAGGACCTCGTGTCCCGTCTTCGAGTCGAGCGCGCCGGTCGGCTCGTCGGCGAGAAGCATCGCGGGCCGATTCGCGAGGGCCCGCGCCACCGCGACACGCTGGCGCTGCCCTCCCGAGAGGGCCGCCGGAAGCTGCCTGGCCTTCTCCGCGATGCCGACCTTTTCGAGCAGCTCCATCGCCCTGGCGCGCCGCTCCTTGCGCCCGACGCCGGCGTAGAGCATCGGAAGCTCGACGTTGCGCGCGACGGAGGCCTTCGGCAGCAGGTTGTACTGCTGAAAGACGAAGCCGACCTTCTCGTTGCGGATCCGGGCGAGCTCGGGCCCGGAGAGGCCGTCCACGCGCTGCCCGTCGAGCGCGTAGGATCCCGAGGTCGGAGAGTCCAGGCACCCGAGGATCGCCATCAGCGTCGACTTGCCCGAGCCCGAGGGCCCGATCATCGCCAGGAACTCCCCGCGCCCGACCGTCAGGTCGATCCCGCGAAGGGCGTGAACGGCCACGCCGTTGGTGCCGAAGGTCTTCGTCAGGCCCTGCGTCTCGATGATGTTCATGGTTCGCTTCGAGGAGACGGTGTTCGGTGCTCGGTTCTCGGTGTTCGGATCGGGGGCACTTCCGGGCACCGGACAC
>JBLMYG010000324.1:0-3001 GCA_050258155.1 Acidithiobacillales bacterium | reverse complement strand
CTGAAAGGTCCCCATCCCCTCCATGAAGAAGGGCCGCTTCTCTGAGTAGAAGACGGGATAGCGCTGATTGACCTCGATCTGAAAGGCGTCGGACTCCACCTGGGAGAAGTCCGGGTTGACGGTCGCCTCGAGGCTCGTCGTCGAGGTGAGACCGTACTTCGCGCTGATCCCGAACTCCGGCTTGTTGTCCGGCTTTCCGAAGGCCTGTGGGCTGACGCGCTCCTCGTTGCGCGAGAAGGTCGCGCTGGGGAGGACCTCGAGGGCGAGCGGGCGCTTCAGGTCGTGGAGGAGCATGGGCGCGTGGCACTGAAAGACCCACTTGCCCGCAGGCAGTTCGGGCCAGGAGGCTGACATGCCGATCCGGCTCACGCGACGCCAGAAGAGGATTCCCATCCGGACGTCGTGCCCGCTCTTGAAGTGAATGTTCTTCCAGGGAACGGCGAGCTCGACGTCGTATCCCTCGGCCGTCTGTCGGCCGGCACTCGTCCACACCCAGTCCGGCGAAGCGTCCTCGCCGGCGGTCGCGGTGTCGAGGATGTCGCCCTGCACCCCGCGCGGGTTGACGAAGAGATCGTACGACTGCTGGCCTCCGCCGAGAGCGTCGAGGCTGAGGCCGATCCAATCGTCGTTCCACAGGTCGTCGCGCCGGCTGAGGGTCGCGCGGACCTTGCCCGGGTCTGGATCGATGCAGTGGAACGCGAAGTAGAGGGCCGTGTCATCGTAGCTGATCCAGACCTGGGTCTTCTGGGCGATTTTCGGACCGCGAGCCGGGTTGTAGCTGATCCAGTCGCCCAGGGCGAGAGGAGGCGTCTTCCAGGCGGCATCGTCGAGTACGCCGTCGATCCTCGGGGGTTCCTCGGTTCGCACGACGTCGATCGCCGTCTTGCCGTCGCTCGTCTGAATCAGCGCAGCAGCGCGTGCTTGGGTTGCGCCCACCAAGAGGAAGAGCAGCACCCCCGAGGCGGCCGGTCGGAGGTGCCAAGCGAGACCCACGAAGGGAGCCCTTGTTGCCGAGCTGGTCCTCATCTCTAGGCTAGGACGTCCGATCCGAGGGAAACGTTGCTCGCGAATAGGTGGTTGCCCGCAGGCACGCCCTCGAGAACCGCCTCCCGCTCTCGCGGCGGCTCGTTCGGGCGCGGTCAACGCCCTCAGCTCTCTCGTCTCCGGCGGACCCTCAAGCGCCGGCCACCCGGAACGGGAATACCGAGGAAGTCGTTCACGGCTGTTCGGATCTCCTGGCGAGATCCGAGGTAGCGCTCGGTCGTCTGCAGCGACGCATGTCCGAGGAGCATCTGGATCTGCTCGAGCCCACCGCCGGCCTCGCGGCATAGCCGCGCGCAGGTCCTCCGCAGGTCATGCGGGGCCAGAGGGAAGCCCGCGAGTGTCGCGTGGTGGCGGACGATCCACAGGACCGCCGCCCCGGTGAGCGACTCCCCCACCCGGTCGGCCTTGCCGAGGCTCCTGAAGAGGCGGCCTTCCGTGATCCCGGCATCGCGCGTCCAATCGGCGACGGCAGACCTCACCCAGTCGGGCACCGGGACGGTCCGGACACGGCCACCCTTGCCCCGGATGTCGGCGAAGACGGCTCTTCCTTCCCTCTCATGGAGGTCTTCGACCCGGAGCGAGACGAGCTCGCTTCTCCGTAGAGCGCACCCGACGAGGACGGCGAGGATCGCCCGGTCGCGTTTGCCTCGGAGCGTTTTTGAATAGGGGGCCTGGATGAGCCGCGCGGCCTCCTCGGCGCTCACCCAGTTCCCCAGGCGAACTCCCAGACGCTTGACGCCCTTCACCCGCGCGATCGCGGCCGCGAGTGCGGGGTCGAGAAGGCCGTTGTCGGAGGCTTCCTGGGCGAGCTTCCGGATGGGCGCTAGGCGGAGATTGATCGTCGAGGCGGAAAGGCCCGAGTTCTCGAGGAGGCTCTTGTACTCTTGGACGGCCGCCTTCGTGAAGGGACGCGGCGGCAGCCACGCCAGGAAGTCGTCGAGCGCCTTCGAATAGGCCCGCCGGGACTCGTCAGAAGCTACACCGTCCAGAACGAGCGCCTTCAGGCGCTCCCTCTCCCTCGTGGGCGAAGGCAGGAGCGCCCCGGCTTCCCCACCCTCGGAGGTCCGCTCCGGAAGCGTTTCAGGGGCCGCCTGGGGCCGGGTTTCAGGGCGGTTTTCCATGCTCCTCCAGTTTACTTTCCAGAAGAGGGATTACCCTGAGCGACGGCGGCGGGGTGCGCTTGGATGAGCCCAGTCTCGCAGTTCGCTGAAGGCCGCTTCAAGCGCCATCGCCGACACACGTGCTGGCGAACCCATCGACGGCGCGCCACTCTGCGGCGGGATGCGGCGCCCGCAGTATTCCGGTGACGACTGAGGAGAGCACGACGCCATTTCGCGTGGTGCTCAACCAGAAGGGACAGACTCGCGGGGACTTGTCCCCGATTTGTCCCCGTGGAGACTCGGGAACCGCATCCGCTCTAAGTTGTTGATTCTATGGTACGCCCGATAGGGCTCGAACCTATAACCTTCGGCTCCGGAGGCCGACGCTCTATCCAGTTGAGCTACGGGCGCAAACGTCGAGGCGGCACGGCGACTGCCGTCCGACTGAGTTGGAGTCTAGCACGACACGCCGGGACCGGAACGGACGGGCTTGCTAGCGGCGGGCAGGTGGGCGGGGCGCGACCGCGGAGTCCTGGGTGCCACCTCCGCCGAAGCGCACGCCCGCCTTCTTCAGCAGCTCGAACGGCGGCTCGCCGCCAGCGAAGACGAACACGAAGTCGTTCGCCAGCTCGCGCGGGCCCTGGGCGGTCTTGAGCAGCACGGAGCCCTGGCCGATCCGTTCCACCTCGGAGCCGAACAGCCCCTGCACGCGGCCGCTCGCCAGCAGCTGGTTGAAGCGGTCCTCGTTCTTCTTCTTGATGCGGACGAGCTTCTCGCGCCGGTAGGACAGCGTGACGGTGTTGCCGCGCTGGCGCGCGAGGCCGAGCGCGGCCTCGACCGCGCTGTCTCCCCCGCCC
>JBLMYG010000323.1:0-3292 GCA_050258155.1 Acidithiobacillales bacterium | reverse complement strand
AGAGTCGTCCGTCCCCCGGGGCGGCGGTCGAAGAGGCGGAGCGTGCGGTCGAGATGCTCGCGGTCGAGGAGAACCCATTCACCCCGCACGGCCACGAGCGGGATCTTCCGGGCCGCCAGCTCCTCGAACTCCGCCGGTGTCATGGCGGCATCACCCACCGCGATCTGCCAGTCGAAGTCCACGATCGTCTCGAGCCCGAACCGCGTCAGCGCCGGAACGCGACCTGCCTCCGAGGCCTGGAGCCTGAGGGAGACCCGCGTCAGTCCTCGCTCGGCCGGGAGGAGGACGCGGACGCCGGACTCCGCGAGGAGAGGGGCCTCCTGCGTCAAGAAGCGGTACGCTTCCTCGAGCGTCAGCTCGGCCCCGACCGGATGGCGCTCTTCGAGGCTGCGCCGCACCGAAGGCGAGACGGCCGCCGCCGTCGAGAGGCGGGCGAGGAGCGCCTCCTGCGGCGCGGCGAAGAGCCGTCCGGAGCGGCGGAGCGCCCCGTTCGAGTGGGTCCAGACCTCTGCGGCGTCGATCTCGGCGGGAGGGCTCTCCCCGCTGGCGAGGTGGTACCGGAGGCTCCACGGAAGATCCCGCTCTTCGGCCGGGGGCGGGACGACGCGGATTCCGAGGGCAAGGGCTCCCTCGGGGAGCGGCTCGAGGAGCGGGAGACTGTACTCGCGGAGCCGCCCGAGGACGTCGGGCGAGAGCGGGTGTGCCGGGATCGTCGCGAGAGCCGCCACCACGGCAGCTTCCGGGCCTCCTCCTGCGCGGCGCCGCTCGGCCGGGACGACGTCCCGGATGAACTCGCGGGCAGCGGCATCGGTGATCTCCTCGAGAAAGAGACGGACGATCGTCTCGGGCGCCGGGAAGAGCGGACCGGGACGCGCGGATCCGCGCGCTCCCGGGGAGGACGCCGTCCGCGCCGCGGGGGGCAGAGCGGCCACGAAGCGCTGAAACTTGTCCCGCTCCGCCGGGTCCGCGAGAACGGGCCGCCAGAGCGGGCGGACGTCGTCGGCTGACGGTGCGACCCGTCGGCGGTACAGCAGGTCGAAGGTCCATCGGGCGGCCTCGGCCCAGTAGTCGAGGTCGTCGCCCGTCAGGAGGCGCTGCGGCCTGGCCCTGAGGCTCGCCGCGAGGCGCGGGACGAAGTCGAGCGTCTCCAGAGGCGTCAGGCGGACACCCGAGACATCGAACCACCGGAGCGCCGGCGGCCCGCCCGTGCCGCTCTCCCGGACGACGGTCGATGGAGCGAGGGGCCAGCCGCCCCGCGCGGGGAGGGCGAGGCTTGCGATCGCCCCCCGCGCGCCGCCCCCTGGCGCCGAAGCCAGCCCGAGGGGGCGGAGCGATTCCTCGAGGCTCTCCGCCCCGATGGAGCGCGGATGCCGCTCCGGCGCGCCGCCACCGTCGGGCGGGCCCTCCGCCCAGAGGAGGAAGCCCGAAAGCGGCGGCTCGGAGAGCTCTGGAACGTAAATGCCGTGAACGACGATCAAGCCGTCCATTTTCCCAGAATTCTTCGGGCGCGGCGTCCCTCCCGGACCGTCGCGGATTATCCTCGCCGCCGGTGAAGGCCTACGAGATCTTCCGACTCCTCTCGTCCGAGGAGGTCGCCGCGATCGTCCGGTCGGCCTGCGAGGACGACGAGGTCCCGGACAAGATCGCGGGCGGGGTCCTGACCTACCAGCGGCTCCCGCTGAAGCGTTTCGCGAAGCTGCCCGAAGAGACGCGAAAGGCGTACGTCCGGCGGACCCTCCGCGACCGGAAAGGAAGCGAGCTCGCGATCTATGTCCTCTCCGCGGCTCTCGTCCGCCGCCAGAAAGTGCTCATCGAGGCGTTCCTCGAGGCGGCAGGGCTGCCGCACGATGGGGCCAGCGTGACGGTCGAGGGGGAGATCGCCGAGCCTCCCGCCGCGATGGTGAACGCAGCCGTCGACCTCCTCCTGACCCGCTTTCCGGAGCGCGACGCCGCGCTCTACCTTCATGCCTTCGCCGGTCAGCCCGACGTCCGCTGGGCCGCCCTCGACGCCCGGCTCTCCGCGGACGCCCGGCTCCGACTCGCGGACCGGTCGGCGACCTGAGGGGCCGGAGGTGCCACTGCGATCGCGAACTCGCCGCGGATCCCGGAACGCTCTTCGAGAATCGCCGCCACCTCCGAGGCCCGGCCCCTGAGGATCTCCTCGTGGAGCTTGGTCAGCTCGCGTCCGGTCGCGATCTCCGGGTCGCCCCAGGCAGCGGCCAGAGCCCTGAGCGATCCGGCGACCCGGAAGGGTGACTCGAACAGGATGGAAGTCCCCTCGCGGCCGGCGCGGGCGGCGTACCACCGGTCGCGCTCGCCACGACGCGCAGGGGGAAAACCGAGAAAGGTGAACGGAACGGCCGCAAAGCCGCTCGCAGAGAGGATCGCGAGGACGGCCGAGGGCCCCGGCAGGGGCTCGACGCGGTGTCCGGCGGCCGCGGCGGCCGCGACGAGCCGCTGGCCCGGATCGGAGACCGCCGGCGTGCCGGCGTCCGAGACGAGCGCGACCGTCTGGCCGGCGGCGAGGCGTTCCAGCACCTCCGCCGTCCTCCGGTGCTCGTTGTGCTCGTGGCAGGAGATCCGGGGGGTCGAGAGGCCGTGGCGCGCGAAGAGGTGCTGTGTCCGGCGCGTGTCCTCGCAGAGGACGACGCTCGCCGAGGCGAGCGCCTCTCGGGCACGGGGGGAAAGGTCGTCCAGGTTGCCGATCGGCGTCGCGACGACGAGGAGGCGCCCAGCCACGAGGTCATCGTAACGCCCCTTGCTACGATCGCCGGCGATGCCGGCGCTCCCGGTCGCCGCCGTTCTCGTCGTCCTCGCAGCGTCCGGGACGCAGCCGTCGGCCCCTCCGCCCGCGCCCTCTGCGCCGGCGCGCGGGGTGGTCCTCGACCGGATCGCCGCCGTCGTCGGTGACGAGATCATCCTCGAAAGTGACGTCGGGAAGCTCGTGGCCGTCCGGTATCTCGCTCCGAAGCCCGGCGAAAGCGAGGCCGCTTACCGGGACAGGATCCTCGGCGAGCTGATCACCGACGCCCTGCGCGAGCGGGAGCTGCGGAAGTCGGGCGGCCTCGAGCCGGAGCCGGCCGAGATGGAGGCGGGCCTCGAGGCGCTCGAGAAGCGGGTCGAGGCGGAGCGCGGCCTCCCGTTCGACGAGGTCCTGAAGAAGACAGGCATCACGCGGGGCGAGGTGACGGCGTACGTCCGCCGCGGCCTGATGCTTCAGACGTTCGTGCGGGAGCGGCTCACCCCCACGATCCGCATCAGCGAGGCCGAGATCAAGGCGTATTACGACGGG
>JBLMYG010000322.1:0-4738 GCA_050258155.1 Acidithiobacillales bacterium | reverse complement strand
CCCTCGGGGCCGGGCTGGCGGCCTTTCTCCGTCCGTTCGGCGCGACCGCGGTCGTGTCGCCCGCGCTCGGCGGGGTCGTGATCGGGCAGGAAGTGGGGCGCGGCCTCAAGGTCCGGGCGCTCTTCACGGAGCGGGTGGAGGGAGCGTTTACGCTCCGGCGCGGCTTCACCGTCGGCCAGGGAGAGAAGGTTGCGGTCGCGGAGGACGTCGTCACGACGGGGAAATCCACGCGCGAGGTGATCGACGTCGTGCGCGCGGCCGGAGGTGACGTGGTGGCCTGCGGGGCGATCATTGACCGGCGCGCGGCCACGGGAAGAACAGACCACGTCGACGGCATTCCGTTCCGGGCGCTCCTCTCCCTCGATGTGCCCGCGTGGGAGGCCGCGGCCTGTCCGCTCTGCGCACGGGGGGAGCCGCTCACTGCCCCGGGCTCGCGGCACCTTGCAGCCCCCCGCTGAGAGCCCGGGACACGGGCCTGCCGTGAAGCCTTCTTCCGTCCTGCGCTTCGCCGCCTCCAATCTCCTCGTTTCCGGCGCCATCGCTTTTGGTCTCTTTTTCCTTCTCGAAGGGGGCTGCCGCGTCGTGGGGAGGATCCGGACCGGCGCGTGGCCCGAGACGAGGGCGGAGGCGTACGCGGGGTTCGTCCGGAAGATCGGAAAGGCGTTCCGGCTTCACCCGCTCCTCGTCGTCTGCGGACGGCCGGACGCCGTGCTCCACGCCGCAGGCAAAGAGGTCGTTTTCAATGCGCGGGGCGAGCGGGGGACGAATCTCCTGGACCTGCCGATGCCGAAGCCGCCCGGACGGTTCCGGATCGTCTGCGAAGGGGGCTCGACGACATTCGACCTTTTCGCGGCAAGCAACGCCGCGACGTGGCCCGCCCGGCTCGGCGCGCTTCTCGCCGCGAAGAACGTGGACGTGGCGAACGCCGGCTTCACGGGGTGGACGAGCGTGGAGAGCCTGATCTCCCTCGAGATCCGGGACGTGGATCTCCGGCCCGACCTCGTGATCGTCACCTCGGGCGTCAACGACCTTCAGCCGGCGGGTTACGAGCCGTTCACCCCCGACTACAGCGCCGGGCACGCCGAGATCCTGCCTCGACTGACCGGCGTCGTGCCCGTCCCCGTTCGCCTCGTCTCGCGATCGCTCTTCATCGAGTCGCTCCTCGACCTCCTCAGGCCGGATCGGCCCGTGGCGGCCGAGGGCTATGCCCCCGCGTACGCATGGAAGGGGGGCCCGCGTAAAGACGACATTCCGGCAACGGCCGTGGCCGTCTACGAGCGGAACCTCCGCTCGACGGCCGCCGTGGCGAGGGCGCACGGTGCTGTGACGCTCCTCGTCCCCCAGGCCGTCCGGCTTCGTCGGGGCCGGGAGGCCGCCGACGGTCAGTGGATGGTGGGGTGGACACCGGGATTGACGCCGAAGGGGTTTCTTGCCGGGCTCGCCCGGTACGCCGCCGTCGCCCGGAAGCTCGGTGACGAAGGAGTCGCGCTCGTCTTCGATCCCCTCGGCAGCGGCATCTTCGTGGACGAGGATTTCGTGGATCCGGTCCACTTCTCTCCCTCGGGCTCGGAGAAGTTCGCCCGGAAGCTCGCCGCATTCGTCGAAGAGCACTTTCTCGCGAAGCGGGAGAGCCGATCCCCGCCTGCTACCATCGCGCAGTGAACCCGGACCGGAAATTCGGCCTCGTCGTGGGGGGATTCTTCCTCCTCCTGGGGCTCCTCCTCGTCTTCTGGCGGCACCGGACGGCGGTGGGCGCCGCCATGGCGGCTGCCGGCGCGGTCCTTCTCCTTCTCGCGGCCGCCGCGCCGCCGCTTCTGGCCGCCCCACACCGGTGGTGGATGAAGCTTTCGCACGTTCTGGCGACCGTCAACGGGTTCCTCTTCCTCTCCATCGTCTTCTTCCTGATCCTGACGCCGCTCGGCGTCCTCCTTCGCCTGTTCGGCCGCGACGAGCTGCGGCGCCGCGGGCCCGCTCCGGCCTCCATGTGGGAACCGTATCCCGAGCGAAACCGCGACCGAAGCCATTTTGAGAAGATCTTCTGAGGACGATGGGACGGCGCGAGGTCTTCCGCCAGCTCTGGGAGTTCCTCAGGTACAGGAAGAAGTTCTGGCTGGCGCCCATCATCTTTCTGATGGTCCTCGTCGGCTTCCTTCTTCTCGTCGCCCAGAAGAGCGTCATCGCCCCCTTCATCTACACGCTCTTCTGAGGCCGGTATCCTAGGGCGTCCATATGACGGCGGATGCGCCCGAGGTCTCCCTCGTCCTTCCCGTCTACAACGGGGCGGCGTTTGCGGCGCGGAGCGTGCGGACGGCCGCGGAGCTGCTCGCGTCCCGGTTCCCTTCCTGGGAGGTCGTCGTCGTGGACGACGGAAGCCTGGACGGCACGGCGGCCGCCGTCGGATCGGTGACCTGCGAGGGCGTCCGGCTCGTGAGGCTCGCCACGAACACGGGGAAGTTCGGCGCGCTGAAATCGGGGATGCGCGAGGCCCGGGGGCGCTGCCGCGCCTTCACCGACGCCGACCTGCCGTTCGACCTCTCCGCGATCCCGTACATGGCCCGCCTCGTCAACGAGCGCGGCTTTCACCTCGTCATCGGTGACCGGACCCTCCGGGAGTCCGCGTACCACGACCAGGTGGCCCCTCCTCGCCGGCTCGCCTCGCGCTCCTTCGCCTTCTTCGTACGGCTCCTCGTGACGGGGGGCCTCTTCGACACGCAGTGCGGCCTCAAGGCGTTCCGAGCGGATGTGGCCGAAGCCCTCTTCCCGCTCCTCCTCGACGACGGGTTCGCGGGCGACGTCGAGCTTCTCTACGTCGCGCTCAAGTACAACCTCGAGATCAAGAGGATCCCCGTACGGCTCGTTCGGAGCGAGCCGACGACGGTCCGCCTTCTCGGCCATCCCGGCCGGATGCTCGCCTCGATCGCCCGCCTCAAGGGGAACTGGGAGGCCGGGCGTTATCTCTCCGCGGACCTCGCGACGATCGCGCGGCAGGCCTACTGGAATCCGCCCTGAGAGAGGCCCGGGGGCCGTTTCACTAAACTCACTGCGTGCGGACGATCCTCGGCCTTTCGGCCTTCTACCACGACTCCGCCGCCTGCCTCCTGGTGGACGGGCGGATCGTCGCGGCCGCCCAGGAAGAGCGCTTCAGCCGGAGAAAGCACGACGCGGAGTTCCCCGCCCGCGCGGCCCGCTACTGCCTCTCCGAAGGGGGACTCTCGCCGGGAGACCTCGAGCTCGTCGCCTTCTACGACAAGCCCCTCATGAAGTTCGAGCGACTCTTCGAAACCTACCTCGACTACGCCCCGCGCGGCTTCGCGTCGTTCCGGGCGGCCATGCCGCTCTGGCTGACGAACCGCCTCTGGATGGAGGAGACGATCCGGCGGGAGGTCGGCACCGGAGCCCGGATCCTCTTCTCCGACCATCACGAGTCGCACGCGGCGTCGGCCTTCTATCCCTCGCCGTTCGAGGAGGCGGCCCTGCTGACGATGGACGGGGTCGGGGAGTGGGCGACCTCGTCGCTCGGGGTCGGGAGGGGAAGCGCCATCGAGCTGCTCTCCGAGCTCCGCTTCCCGCACTCGATCGGCCTCCTCTACTCGGCGTTCACCTACTTCTGTGGCTTCAAGGTGAACAGCGGCGAGTACAAGCTGATGGGGCTCGCGCCGTACGGCGAGCCGAAGTACGCGGACCTCATCCGGGAGAGGCTCGTCCACGTCTGCGACGACGGGTCGATCCGGCTCAACATGGAGTACTTCGACTTCGCGAGCCGGCTCCGGATGACGGGAGAGGGGTTCGAGCGTCTCTTCGGCGGGGCGCCGCGAGCACCCGAGTCGAAGCTGACGCAGCGTGAGATGGATCTGGCGGCCTCGATCCAAGAGGTCACGGAGGAGATCGTCCTGAAGATGGCCCGCCATCTGAGGAAGGCGACGGGCCTCCGCTATCTCTGCATGGCGGGAGGCGTCGCGCTCAACTGCGTGGCGAACGGGCGCCTCCTCCGGGAGGGGGTCTTCGATGATCTCTGGATCCAGCCGGCCGCGGGCGACGCCGGGGGGGCGGTTGGCGCGGCGCTGGCGGTCTGGCACCGGTACCTCGGCGAGCCGCGCCACAGCGCCGAGAAGAGGGGTACGTGGAGACCGAATAATCCTTCGAAGAGAAAGAAGGAGGAAGAGGCGTCGGCCGCAGCGGCTGAGGCGGGAACCCTCGCCCCGATTTCTTCTTCTGCCGATGGGCTTCCCCCCTATGAAGACGGAATGTCCGGCGCCTTCCTCGGTCCCTCTTACCCTTCAGAAGGAATCGCTGCCTGGCTCGAGTCTCGGCACTACCCGTTTCGCAGCGTCCCGCGCTCCGAGATCCCCGATGCCGTGGCCGATCTCCTTGCGCAGGAGAAGGTCGTGGGCCTCCTGCAGGGGCGGATGGAGTTCGGGCCGCGCGCCCTCGGTGGGCGAAGCATCCTCGGGGACCCCCGTTCGCCCCGGATGCAGTCGGTCATGAACCTGAAGATCAAGTTCCGGGAGTCGTTCCGCCCCTTCGCCCCCTCGGTGATGCGCGAGGAGGTGTCGCGGTGGTTCGAGATCGAGGCCGACTCGCCGTACATGCTCCTCGTCGCCGACGTGGCCCGGCCGCTCCGCCGCGAGATGAGCGAGGCCGAGAAGGCGCTCTGGGGGATCGAGAAGCTGAACGTCCCGCGCTCCGGGATCCCGGCCGTCACGCACGTCGACTACTCGGCCCGCCTCCAGACGGTCCG
>JBLMYG010000321.1:0-4161 GCA_050258155.1 Acidithiobacillales bacterium | reverse complement strand
GGCGCCATCACCTCGGTGACGATCGGCAGCCCCACGGCGTCGCCAGCCTCCCGAAGCCACGAGAGGGCCTCGAGGCCGTGTCCCTGGAAGGCGTACGGGCTCGTCCGCGGCTTGAAGACCCCGCCGCGGAGCGCCGTCGCCCCCGCGCGCGCGACCTCCTTCGCGAGCCGCATCACCTGGTCGGGCGATTCGACGGCGCAAGGGCCCGCGATGACGGCCCTCTTCCCTCCGCCGACCGAGAACGGTCCGACGGTGACGACGGTGGGGGGGCGGACCTCGGTGGCCCGCGGAAGGTCTCTCATCCGGGGAGGCGGGACATGGTCTGGCGTCGGCCCGAGCCAGAGCAGGCTTTCCCCGGGCCGTGCTTTCAGCCCCGCGGCCTTCTGGAGCGACGCCCTCGGAATCAGGGCGAACCCGTGGACCGGCGACTCGGGAGTGCCGGGAAGGGCGAGGATCTCCGCGTCGAGCTCCGAGAGCGTCGCCGCGAGGCGGGCCCCGGAGAAGCGGAGGGCACGGATCGACGGCTCGACGTGGGCGCCGCTAGCCCTGAGGAGCCGGAAGAAGCGCGTCGCATTCGGGCGAACGTCGGAGACGTCCTCCTCGAGAATGACGAGGCCCGCCTCCAGGGCCGCCTCCTCTGCGCAGACGGCAGCACGGGGTCCTCCGAGCGCGGCGACGCGCTGCGCTGCCTCCGCCGTGTCGTGCGTCTCGAGCGGGACCGCGTCGAGACGCGAGAGAAGCCTGGCGCATTGCCTCAGGGCGGGCGGCTGCGACCAGACCTCCCGGACGCCGGACAGCTCCACGCCCCGGGGAGCCGCGAGGACGAGGCGGACCGGAATCTCGATCTCCTCGGCGACGAGGATGGGAGCCCCGTCGCCGAGAATCCGCGCCAGCGCCTCGAGCGGCTCGAGGACCGGGCCGGCCACGCGCGTCGCGGCCGGGATCACCCCCTCGTCCACCTCGCCGGACGAGAGAGCGCGGAGGAGGCGGTCGAAGGAAGGGAAGGGAACCGGACGGCCGCAGCGCGCCGCGGCCCGTGCCGAGAAGGATCCGGCCTGTCCCTGGTAGCCGACACTTGCGCTCGCCACCGGGGCCGTATCGTCCGGAAGGTTCGGGTCGCTCATCGTCTCCTCCGATCCTCGGAAATGAAAAAGGCCCCCCTCCGCTGCTTCCGGAGGGGGGCCTCGGGGTTCGCCCGGGTGTCTGCGCGGCTTAAGCGGCCGTGCCCCTCCTGTCCGCCGGATACGAAGACCCGGGCAGGAGAGCAGGGCCGAGTCCGAAGTGCCGCTCGTTCATCGAGACTTACAGGGTACGCCGCCCGTCAAGATCCCCCCTCCTTCGCCACCTTCGCCCCTTCGATGATGACGGGATAGACGTAGCCGGCCCCGAGGTCCACGTCGACGCCGAGCCGGCCGCGCACGAGGACGACGTCGCCCACGGCCGCGTCGTCCGCCGTCGTGACCGTCAGATCGTCGTTCTTCAGCTCGTGAGCCCCCGAGCCGTCGCGGAGGTGGATCCACGTCTTTCCCATGATGCCGTGCAGGACCTTCACGACCTTGCCACGGACGGCGACCTCCTTGTTGCGGAGCTCGCCCTTCGAGGCGAAAAGCTCGGCGATCTTTTTTCCCTCGGGCCCCTCGGCCCTCTTCACGTCGATCTTTCCGACGTCGGCCGGGCCCTCCCCCGCGAGGGCGTGCTGCGTCGCCATCTCCTTCTGGACATCGGGCGCCAGCGCGGTGGCCGGCTTGGCCGACGCGGCGAGCGTCCCGGCCGGGGTGGAGCCCGCCACGGGCGGCGCGGTGGCCTTCGGGGCCTCTCTTCGTGCACAGGCAGCCGCGAGGAAGGCGAGAAGGACGAGGGCGATTCGATTCATTCTGAAGGCCTCCATGAGGTCCGGCGACGGAAGCAGCGAGAGGGGGGAGAGCCTCAGCTCTGCTCCCTCGCCAGCCAGGAGAGAAGTGTGGAGACGATCGAGACGAGGAGGGCCCCGAGGAAGGCGGCCCAGAACCCGTCCACGCGAAAGTCGATGCCGAGCTTGCCGCCGAACCACGCCGTCAGCATCAGCATCACCGCGTTCACGACGAGGGTGAAGAGGCCGAGCGTCAGGAGGATCACGGGACAGCTCACGAGCTTCAGGAACGGCTTGATGAGCGCGTTCAGCACGCCGAAGACGAGGGCGGTCGCCAGGACCGACCCGACGCCTCCCGCCTCGATGCCGGGGACGAGGCGCGCCGCCACCCAGAGGGCCGCTGCGTTGACGAGGAACCGGACGAGGAGATGCATGGAGTGCCGATTCTAGCGGGAGGGCGCCGTACAATCGTGTCGTGGACCGGAAGTACCGCCAGAAGGGGTATCAGGACTCGGCGCCGCACCAGAGCCGGGGAGGAGGGCGGTCGGAGGCGCCGAGAAGGCTCGAGGGAGCGCCGAAGGGACGGGGCGCCGAGCGGAACCGCGACGAGGTCTTCCGCTGCAAGGTCTGCGGCGAGAAGAACGACCCCGAGGTTGCGGCGGCGTCTCTCTGCCGGAAGTGCCGGGCGCCGCTCCACGCCTGCAACCAGTGCCGCCACTTCGACGGCACGGCGCGCTGGCAGTGCCGACAGGAGATCCCGGCGCCCGTCCCCACGAAGTCGGCCGCGAACGACTGCACGTTCTACGCTCCGGCCGTCACCCTCGACCTGACGGGGACGAAGGCGGCCGAGACACCGGACACGGCCCGAGCCGCTTTCGATCGCCTCTTCGGGAAGAAATAGCGGGCTAGCCTCTTTCGAAGGCTGCCACGACGCGGCGGAGCGCGGCACCCACCTCTGCGCCGATCGGGGCGAGCGCGGGCTTCCCCACGACGGCCATCACGCTCTCCGGGTTCATGGCCCGGACGACCGTCCTTCCGCTCTCGACCGACACGGTGACGTTGCAGGGGAGGAGCACGCCCGCCTCGGGCGCCTCCGCGAGGGCTTTGTGGGCCGAGGAGGCGTGGCAGGCGCCGAGGATCAGGTAGGGCGGAACCTCCACGTCCAGCTTCTTCTTGAACGTCGCCCTGACGTCGATCTCCGTAATGACGCCGAAGCCCTCCGCGGCAAGGAGCTCGCGCGCGCGGGCGACGGTCTCGTCGAACGACCGGCGGGAAACGGCTTCGAACGCCACGGCAGAAGGCGGGGTGCTCATCGGGATTCCTCTACGTGGCCGTCTTCCCGGCGCCGGGCCCGCCTTCGGCTTCCCGCCCCCTCTTCCGCACTCCGCAGGCGCCCCGGCCGCCGGCCGGACGGGGTGCCGCTCATGTCGGGACGCCCAGCCTCGGCAAGACGACGGCCTGGAGGAGCCACCAGGCGGCAGCGAACAGTACGAGCCAGAGGAGGTCGGCGGACATCGCGTCCAGTATTTGGTCCGGGTCCGGTCCTGTCAAATCGCGCGCGGCGGACGTCCGAAGGCCACGACGAGATCCGCTCTGCTTTCTTCCGGCGCGATCCCGCGCGCGCACCGCCAACCGGCCCTCCGGAGGGATACGAGCGCCTCGCGGCGTGTGACGAGCCAGACAGGGGCCGAAGGGGGAGTCCCGACCAGCTCGGCCGCCGACCGCCGCGCAGCGGCGTGGATCGGGAGGCGCGGGTCGACCGGTCCCGAGAGGACGTCGAAGACGAACGGATGCCGGAACGCGCCCTGCTCGAGGACGACCTCGTTTCCGGCGAGACCGCGCACGAGGCGGGCGGCCCTCGTCTCCGTCTCGCAGAAGCTCCGTCGGACCCGAGGATCCTCCGGCCAGCGCGACAGGAAGGGAGCGGTCTCGACGGCGAGGACGATCGCCACGATCCCGGCGGAGCCGACCGCGGTCCGTGCCTTTCCACTCGACTCCGCCAGCGTCAGAGCACGGAGAAGGAGCCAGCCGGCGGCGAGGAGTGAGGGGATCACGACGACGCAGGAGCGGATCGTGTTCGGCGCTCCGCCCGGGTTCGAGAAGACGCCTCCGGCGAGGCTCCCCAGGAGGAGTGCGAAAAGCGCCCCGTCGCGGCGGCTCTGCCGGGCCGCGGCGAGAGCGAGGCCGGCCGTCGCGGCGAGGCCCAGCGCCGGCGTCACGGCAAGGTGGCCGGGAAGTCCGTCGCGCGGGTTCGGGTCCCTGGTGAAGAGAAGGATCCCGGTGTACTCGACCGCGTTCGATACGACCGCCGC
>JBLMYG010000320.1:0-2988 GCA_050258155.1 Acidithiobacillales bacterium | reverse complement strand
TCCTGACGTACCTGGTCCAGAAGGCTCCCTCCGGCCTGCTGACCTATTACCGGGAAGACCGCATCATGGTGATCAACCTGAACGAGTGGATGCCGCCGGGTGTGGACCTCTCGCTCGAGCGTACGGAGTTTGAGGAGGGCGCCCTGACGCTCCACTTCGCCCCCGGTTCCTACGATCTGACCGAGCTGCTCGAGCGGGCGACGCGCGTCGACGACTGACCGGCGCCCGCGCGGGCGGAATCGCTCCCGCCGCTGCTAGAATCTCGCCCGCGATTTCCCATGCCCTTATCGCCCGGCGTTCGCATCGGCCCCTACGAGGTCCTCTCGTTGCTCGGAGCGGGCGGCATGGGGGAAGTCTACCGGGCGCGGGACACGCGACTCGGGCGCGAAGCTGCCCTCAAGATCCTGCCGCAGGAGTTCTCCGCGAGCCGCGAGCGCGTGGCGCGCTTCGAGCAGGAGGCCTGCTCCGCCTCGTCCCTGAACCACCCGAACATCGTCACGATTTACGACGTCGGGTGGGCCGACGGCGCCGCCTACGTGGGGATGGAGCTCGTCTCGGGATCGACCCTGCGCGAAGTGCTGGTTGAGGGGCCGCTCCCGCCGCGCCGGCTCCTGGCGATCGGAGCGCAAATCGCGCAGGGCCTCGCCGCCGCCCACGAGGCCGGCATCGTACACCGGGACGTGAAGCCGGAGAACGTGATGGTGACCCGAGACGGCAGGGTCAAAATTCTCGACTTCGGCCTGGCCAAGCTCGCGCCGGCCCGCGCGGATGTGGCGTCGCAGGTTCCGACGGCGGCGCAGGCCACACAGCCGGGCGCCGTGGTCGGGACGGTCTCCTACATGTCTCCCGAGCAGGTTCGGGGCCTGCCGCTCGACCACCGGACGGACCTTTTCTCGCTCGGCGCCGTGCTCTACGAGATGGCCGTCGGAGCTCGTCCCTTCCGCGCAGCGACTGCCGCCGATACCATGACGGCGATTCTTCGGGAAGAGCCGGCGGACCTTCCCGCGGGGGTGTCCCCGGCGCTCGAGCGAATCATTCGCCGCTGCCTCGAGAAGGTGCCCGAGCAGCGCTTCCAATCCGCGCGGGATCTGGCGTTCGCCCTGGAAGCAGTCTCGGGGGTCTCCTCCGCAGTCGCTCCGCTACCCGAAGCGGGGGAAAGCCGGCGCCGCCTTCGCGCTGCGGCCATCGCCGGAGCGGCTCTGGCCATCTTCGCTGCGGGTCTCCTCGTCCGGCCCCTTCTTCCCGGGCGCGCGGCGCCTTCCTTTTCCCGCGCGGTTCGGCTCACGGCGGGGCCCGCGCGGGAATTCGGCCCGGCGCTCTCGCCGGACGGAAAGTGGGTCGCCTATCTCTCCAGTGACGGAAGCCGTACCGACGTCTGGGTGAAATTCCTCGCCGGAGGAGACGCCGCGTGCCTGACGCGCCAGTCCGCCCTCCAGGTTCAGACCCGGTCCGACATCGGAGGACTCGAGATCACGCCGGACGGCACGGCGGTGCTGGCCAGTCTGGGCCCGCCCGGCGCCCTCCCTTCCTCCGCAGAGACGGGGACCTGGGCGCTCCCGGCACCGCTCGGCGGGGTCCCCCGCCGATTTCTGCCGGGCGCCCATGCCGTGCGCTTTTCGCCCGACGGGAGGAGGATCCTGTTCGTCCGGGCCGGCGGCAGCCGCGGCGATTCCCTCGTCGTGGCCGAAGCCGACGGGGGAAATCCCCGGGAGATCCTGAAGTCGCGCGGCGGCGTGCACGCGCACTGGCCCGCCTGGTCCGCCGATGGCAGGTTCGTCTATTTCAACTATGGGATCGGCATCGGCAACGCCGCGCCGACCGAGATCTACCGCATCCCGCCGGCGGGGGGTGCGCCCGAACCCGTCGTCCGGACCTCCCGCAGCGCGGCCTACCCCGCTCTACTGGCCGGCGGGGGTGGGCTCGTCTATTCGTCGAACCCCGACTCCGCCGACTCCGCTCTGTGGTGGCGCCCGCTATCCGGCGGACCGCCGCGCCGCCTCACGATTGGCGTCGGAAGCTACACCGAGCCGCGGCTCTCGGCCGACGGAAACGCACTGGTGGCAACGGTGGTGGAGTCTCAGGAGTCGCTGCTCTCGGTTCCGGTCGGCTCGAAGGGCGAAGCCGTGGCTCGCCCCATCACCGGCGGCTACACGGGCGGCCTCGATCCGGCGGTCTCGCCTCGGGGGGACGAGCTCGCCTACAGCTCCACCCGCTCGGGCAATCGCAATCTCTGGCTCTGCGCTCCGGACGGTTCTTCCGCCCGGCCGCTGACCTCCGGCGATGCGATCGATGAGCGGCCCGCCTTCTCTCCGGACGGAACGAGGATCGCCTTTGTTTCGGATCGAGGCGGGACCCGGGGCATCTGGCTGTTGGACGTCGGCGGAGGCGCGCCGCGCCGGTTGGCCGCCGCCGAGGTGCTTGGATCTCTCTCCTGGTCTCCGGACGGAGCGGAGATTGCCTTTGCGGCTCCGGTCGGAGACGTTCCGGGTCTGTTCCGGCTGCGCGTCTCGGACGGGCACGTTGCGCCCCTTCCGACCCCGGGAGCGTCGTCGGCTCCGGCCTGGTCGCCCCGTGGTGACCGCATCGCCTACCTCGATCCGAAGGGGCCGGGCGGGACGAGGATCGAGCTCGTGGACCCGGCTGGCCGCCCCATCCCGCTGGAGCTTCCCGGCGGCGGTCCGAGCCTCGGAAACGGCTATTTGACCTGGTCGCCGGACGGCAAGCGGATTGCGGCGATGGCGGTGCCCGGGTTGGTCGAAACCGCCGTCTGGATCGTCGAGCCGGGAGCGGCCGAGCCGGTCCGCCACCTGATCACACTCGTTACGGGACGCCTCGGCCGCGGCCTCGCCTGGGGTGCCGACGGCCGATCCTTGCTCGTCGGCAGCCTCGAGACCTCGAGCGACATCGTCCTCTTCACGCGCGATCGCTGACCGTCCGGCCGGAGCGGCCGCGCGGGAGGACGGCTAGAAGCGCTTCAGAAGACCCAGC
>JBLMYG010000319.1:0-3393 GCA_050258155.1 Acidithiobacillales bacterium | reverse complement strand
AGCTGGCGGCCCGGAAGATCCCGCTCGTGGCCGTGCGGGGTGAATGGGTTCTCCTCGACCGCGAGCATCTCGACCGCACGCTCCGCCTCTTCGACCGCCGCCCCGGGGGACGGACGACTCTGGGCGAGTTCCTTCGCCTCGGCAGCGGCCTCGACTCGGAGACAGGCGCCTACCCCGTCGAGAAGGTATCGGGCGACGGGTGGCTCGAGGCGTTTCTGGACCCGGGCGAGGCTCGCCGACAGATCATGGCCTTCGAGCCGCCGCGCGGCCTCGTCGGAACGCTGCGCGCTTACCAGGAAAGGGGCGTCGCGTGGATGCGATTCCTGACGGCACGGGGCCTCGGGGCCTGTCTTGCGGACGACATGGGGCTCGGCAAGACGATACAGTTCCTCGCCGTCCTCCTCGCAGCCCGACAGTCGGGCGAAGCGATTCGCCCCTCCCTGCTCGTCTGTCCCACTTCGGTCGCCGAAAACTGGCTCACCGAGGCGAAGCGATTCGCGCCCGAGCTCACGGTGGCGGTCCACCACGGCCCCGATCGCGCGGCGGGCACCGGCTTCACGGCTCTCCTCGCGAAGACCGACCTCCTCGTGACGACGTACGGCCTCGCACACCGCGACCGCGCGCTCCTCGGCGCCGTCGACTGGGAATACGTCGCTCTCGACGAGGCGCAGAACGTGAAGAACCCTGCCGCCGCCCAGTCCCGGGCGGTCCGCGCGCTCAGGGCGCGGCGCCGCGCCGCCCTGACCGGGACGCCGATGGAGAACCGGCTGGCCGAGCTGAAGGCGATCTTCGACTTCCTGAACCCCGGGCTCCTCGGCACCGACGAGGGATTCCGCAGGACGTTCGCCATCCCGATCGAGCGCCAGCGCGACGCGGAAGCGACGGAGCGTCTCCGCCGGCTCACCGCGCCGTTCCTCCTCCGGCGGGCCAAGACCGATCCGGGCGTCGTCGCCGACCTCCCCGAGAAGATCGAGACGAAAGAGTTCGTCGGGCTGACGCGCGAGCAGGCGGCTCTCTACCGCGCGACGACGCGGTCCCTCCTCTCCGGGATCGGATCGGCCCGGGGACGGCTGCGGCGGGCCCGCGTGCTCCTTCTCCTCCTGCGCCTCAAACAGATCTGCGACCACCCTGCACTCCTCACGCCCGACGGCGAGAAGCACGGTGCCCGCTCGGCAAAGCTGGCCCGCCTCCTTTCGCTCCTCGAGGAGACGAACGCCGAAAGGCGGCCGGCTCTCGTCTTCACGCAGTTCGCCGAGATGGGGAAGATCCTCGTCCGCGCCGTGGAGGAGCACTTCGGCGCCGAGGTTCTCTTCCTCCACGGCGGCGTTCCTCGCCGCGCCCGCGCCGAGATGGTCCGCCGTTTCCAGGAGCACGAGGACGCTCCGCTCGTCTTCGTCGTCTCCCTCCGGGCGGGGGGGAGCGGCCTCAACCTGACCCGCGCATCGCACGTCTTCCACTACGACCGCTGGTGGAACCCCGCCGTGGAGGAGCAGGCGACCGATCGGGCGTTCCGGATCGGCCAGACGCGGAACGTGCAGGTCCACAAGTTCGTCTGCCGGGGAACCCTGGAGGAGCGGATCGACCGGCTCCTCGACGAGAAGCGCCACCTCGCGCGGACGATCGTCGGGTCGGGCGAGACGTGGCTCGCGGCGATGTCCGATGCCGAGCTGGCCCAGCTCGTCTCGCTCACGCGCGAGGCGGTGGAGATGGAGGCAGACGGTTGAGCCGGCGCCGCCGCGACCTGATGTCGCTTCTGCCGGGCTTCCGCGAAAAATGGATCGCGGTCCTTCGCGGCTTTGGCTGGCCCGTCCCCATGCCGAAAGGACGGACGGCCCGGCTGACGATCGGGAGGGACGGGCTCGCTGCATCGATCCGCACCGGAGGCGCGCCCGAGCACGTCCGGATCCGTCTCGTGCCGCTCCCCGAACAAACCTTCGAGGCAGCCATGCGGCGGCTGGCCGGGCGTGCTGCCTCGGCGGCGAGCCTTCTTTCAGGCCGGCTCCCGGAGGATGCCGATGCCGCCTTCTCGACGATGCGTTACGGGCTTCTCCCGCGCCGGCGGGAGGAGATCGACCAGTCGTGCACGTGCGGCGCGGCGCCTCCGTGCAAACACCTCCTCGCGGCGCACGCCGCCCTCGCCGCGCGTCTCGCCACCGACCCGATGCTCCTGCTCGGGCTTCGGGGGAGGAGCCGCGACGAGATCCTCGAGGCGGTTCGCCGCCACCGTGCGCTGGCCCCTCCGGCCCGGGGCGAGGTCACCGCCGGCGGTGCCGCGCCTTCCGACGAGGCGCGAGTGCCCCTGCCCGAGGCCGCCTGGGGGCGCCCGGAGAGCTTTTTCAAGCCCCTGCTGCCACCGGGCGAGCTCGCGGTGCCGACCCCTTCCGGCGAGAGTTCCGACACGGTTCTCGCCCGGCTCGGCCCGCCTCCGCTCTCCGATCCTGACGCCGCCCGGCTCGTGGCTGACTTTCACCGCGCCATCGGTCTCGGCGCTGCGGAACGACTCGCCGAATGGGAGTGGCGGCGGGCGGGAGAGAGCTGACCAGGTCAGCCTCCGGCGCGTGACAGAAGCCAGACTTCCATCAGATCCGGACCCGCGCCGCCGCCGCTCTTCGCGCCCCGATCTACACCGGCAAGGGTCCTGAGCGCGGCCGCGAGCTCCTCGACGGTCCACCCCTTTCCCGCCTGGAAGGAGCGGAAGAGGACGAACGGGTGGGAATCGGCCGCGAGCGGCGCCAGGTCGGCCCGGGGCGCCCTCAGGGCCGGCAGCAGACGGTCGGCAAACGAGCGGTAGTCGAGCTGGCGGCCCCGACCGGCGTCGATCCCCCGGTCGGCAGCCGCCGCCTTCAGCGCCAGCATCCTCCGAAGCTCCGCCGCAAGGAGGCCGAGGATTGGAAAGAACGCCGCGTCGCCGCGCGGCCCCTTCGACGGCGAGGGACTTTCCCCGCGTCCCCCCGTTGGGCGGAACGCCGTGAACGAGCCTCCCGAAAGGAGCCGTTCCAGGATCCGGACGGCTTCGGGAAAGCGGCGAGAGGCCACGGCCTCGACGAAGTCGGAGCCGTACTCCTTTCTCCGGTCGTCCACGAGACGCTCGGCATCCTCCACCGTCACTCTCCGTCCGGTCGCTCCATCGATCAGCCGGTCGAGGTCGGAGAGAAACTCCCGCGCGGCGAGGCGCCCGCGGCCGGTCAGGAGGTCGAAGACCTCTCCCTCGACCAGAGCTTCACGTTCGATGGCTCGCTCGAGGCCGAGAGCGCAGAGACGCTCTGCCCGCTCCTTCTCGTCGGCCACGGACAGGTCGGCCGCAGGCCCGGAGCGGAGGAGGACGGCCACGGCCCCATGCTTTGCGTCGGGAGAAATCGCATGGACGAGAAGAACGTTGTCGCCGGGCACGGC
>JBLMYG010000318.1:0-4088 GCA_050258155.1 Acidithiobacillales bacterium | reverse complement strand
CGCGGAGGCCGGTCCGGACGTTGTAGAGCCGGCCGCGCGGGTGTCCGAGGACGGCGACGCCCGGCGTCTCGAGGGCCGCGACGAGACGGCTCGTCTGGTCCCGCGGATCGCGAAGGCCCGTGTGGACCGACGCGACGACCCCCTCCAGCTCCGGAACCCGCAAGGGCGTCACGTCGATCGTCCCGTCCTCGAGGATGTTCGCCTCGGCGCCCAGGTGCATCTTGAGGCCCCGGTCGGCCCGCTCGTTGAGCCGGTCCACCTCCCGCCGCTCTGCGCGGAAATCGTCGGCGAACAGCCCGCCGGCCACCGCGCAGTCGCGGGCATGGTCGGTCAGGAAAGCGTAACGGTCGCCGCGGGCGTCCAGCGCCCGGTGAAGGGCGTCGAGCGGCATCCGCCCGTCCGACCGGTCGGTGTGGAGGTGGAGGTCGCCCCTGAGATCGGCCATCGAGATTCCGTCTCCGGCCGCGAGGATCCGGTCGACGTCGGCGCGCGACAGAAAGTCGGTCTTCGTGGCGGCGTGCGGATCCTCCCCGTCGAGGATCGCGGCGAGGCGGTCGGCCACGGAGTCGTCGGACCCGCACGAGAGAAAGGCGCCGATGGCGTCGGCGGCCCGCGGCGAGACGTCGGGGAGGGAGGCGATCGAGACGCGCCGTCCCCAGAGGTCGTCGCCGAGGAGGCGAAGCGTCCGGGCGGCGTCGCGGTACTCGGCCGCGGGACGCGCCCCCGGCTCCTCGGCGTCGGCGAGCGCAAGGAGGGCGGCGGCGATCCGCGAATTGGTGACCGGCGGTGCCGGCCTCGGTTGCGGATGGGACGACATCGCGAGGCCCCTTCAGGATTCTACGGGGTCCCAGGGGCCTCTGCCCGGCCGGACGACTTGCGGAACAGACGATATTCCGCCCGCTGTGTGCGACAGCTGAATCGCACCTCGAAGAATCCGCTCCCTTCGAGGAGTGGCGCGAGACCATTCTCGCGAACACTCCTGTCTCGCAGTGCCACCCACCGGACCTCCGGCCGGTCGAGGAAGCCCCGCACGTATTCCGGGTCGCCGGTCCGTGTCGTGTCGATGTCTTCCACCCGCGTTGGCCACAGGTACAGGTTTCCACCAGCCTTCCAAGCCTGCTCGATCGCGACGGGTCCCGGCGTCCGTTGCTCGGCGAGAAAGCGCCCCACCTCGACCCCGGACTCAGATCTCCGAAACCGGAAGCCATCCAGTTCGAACAGCACACCGACGCATAGCGCGGCGAGAAGGGGGAGGGCTACTCGCGACGATCGGGCATCTTCTCGACGTATGGCGGGGCGCGCCGCCACCTGGCCCACGAGGTTCCACACGACCCAGGCCGCGCTGGTCGTGATGAACGGAAGCGCAGGAACCAGGTAGCGGGGCTCTTTGTGCGGCAGGAAGCTGAGGATGATGAAGGGTGCACCCGCCCAGGGAAGAAGTGAAAACGGAGGACGGCGGACAGAAGCCAGAAAGAGGCAAAAGGTCACGGCATCTGTCCACGTCAGAAGGTGGGTCAGATACCAGTGCCATGGCTGTCCCCCCCGGCTGGATGCGCCCTCGATGATCGTGTACGTGAAGAAATTCCGTACGCTGTAGAACGCCTTGCCCCAGTAGGCGCTGTCGAGGGGTCCCAGGATGGCGGCGGTCGTCAGCAGGAACGAGGATGCGAAGATTGCCAAAGGCAACTTCCAGGAACGGCGGGAGCGACTGATGAGGAGTGCTACGGCAGGCAGCACGAACACCACCTCACTGAACCGCATGCACGCCCCGACGCCCAGGAGTGCTCCGGCAAGGACAAGCCTGCGGGGCGTGGTCTCCAGCAGGAGCCAGAACGTCATCAGAACGAACGTCGACGCCACCGTCCGTGGAAGCTCGCTGGAGGCAAACGTGAAGTGGAGCTTCGCAAATGCAAGAAAGAAGACAGCAATCAGCGCGGGAGCGGTTTCGCTCAGGGCGCTTCGAGCGACGCGGAAGACGAGGTAGAGATTCAAGCACGAGAACCCGATCACCACGAGCCGCCCGGCGAATATCAAGACCGAAGCGTCGCGAACGCCGAGCCAGAACAGCAGGCTCTGAGCGGGATAGAGGAAGGCCAGCGGATAGAAAGGGCTGCGCAGCTCCCAGGCCCGCCAGGACCAGCCGAAGAGCCGGGCAAAGCTCATTTCCTGGACTTCCACATCGTCGCCCGAGAAGAAGCCGTAGTAGAACCAGGCATTCAGGGCTTTCAGGATGGCCGAAACGATGATCACCAACCGGACGGTGCGGGCCGCTCGAACATCGTCCAATTCGAGGAGGACCCTGTGCGCCGTCCGCAGGAGGCGTTCCGCCCCTGAGGGCAGCGATGCGATTGACAGGGAGCGATGACCCAGGAACGGCCCCCAGTCGCGGAGTGCGTATCGGAGGAGGAAGACGGGTATGCCGAGCAGCAGGAGGTTCGAGCAGGTGAAGGCGCTGATTGAAATGTGTCCCAGGTGCCCTTCGGCGCCCCCCGTCAGGAGGATGCCGATGATCGCCAAGAGCAGCACGGAGAGGAGGACATCCAGAATGCCGACGGCCACGCGGCGCATCAGATGAGACACCCGTCTGCCTCCTCTGCATTGTCTCAACGTCTGCCTCTCGTCGCCGATCCTGGCGTGAGGCGGCATTCCGAGCTCTCGTTCTGGTGGGCTCAGGTCAGATCTCCGACGCGGGCGGATAAACTCCGGCCCCCATGGCGCGAATCGCCCTCGTCGACGCTTCGAACTATCTCTACCGGGCCTTCTACGCGATCCGGGGGCTGACCGGCCCCGGCGGGCGGCCGACGAACGCCGTCTTCGGCTTCGCGACGATGCTCCGGAAGCTCCTCGCCGACCGGAAGCCGGACGCCGTCGCCATCGCCTTCGACCGCCCCGAGAAGACCTTCCGCCACGAGCTCGACGAGAGCTACAAGGCGCAGCGGGCCGCCATGCCCGACGACCTCGTCCCGCAGATCGAGGACGCGAAGCGTCTCTGCCGCGCGATGGGGCTCGCCGTCGTGGAGGAGCCGGGGTACGAGGCGGACGACCTGATCGCCACCCTCGCCGGCCGGGCGAAGAAGGAAGGGCTCCGCGTCGAGATCGCGTCCGCCGACAAGGATCTCTTCCAGCTCGTCGAGGACGACCGCGTCGTCGTCTGGCACCCGATGAAGGAAGAGCTTCTCGATGCGAAGGGGGTGAAGGAGTTCTTCGGGGTTCCCCCGGAAAAGGTCGTCGACGTCCTCGCCCTCATGGGGGATGCGTCGGACAACATCAAGGGCGTGGCCGGGATCGGCGAGAAGGGGGCCCGCGAGCTGATCGGCGCCTTCGGCTCGCTCGAGGGGGTCTACGAGCACCTCTCTGAGGTGAAGGGGAGGAAGCGCGAGGCTCTCGAGAAGGGAAAGGACGATGCCTTCAGGTCGCGCGTCCTCGCCACCGTGGAGCGCAGCGCTCCCGTTCCCGAAGCGCCCGTCCTCGGCCACTTCGCCGTCCCTGCGCTCACGCCGGAGCGGGTGAGCGCGCTGGCCTCCTTCTACGAGGAGCTGGGCTTCTCGAAGCTGAAGAAGGAGCTCCTGGAGGGCGCAGGCCGTCCTGCGCCGCCGGCAGCCGCGCCACTGAAGGGGATCCGGTGGGAGACCGGGTCCGGCCCCCTCCGGTCCTTCGCCCAAGAGGCGCTGCGCGGGGGACGCTTCGGCCTCCATGTGGAGTGCGCGGAGCCTCGTCCCTTTCCTGCCGAGCCGCTCGCCGCGGCGGCAGCTCTTCCGTCGGGGGGCGCCATCGCCTTCCCGCTCGACGGGGCGCCGGGCCGCGAGGTTCTGGCGGCACTGCTCGGGGGCGAGGCCCTCGTCGTCGCCCACGACGCCAAGCGGCTACACCTCGCGGCAACCCGGCTCGGAATCGCCCCTCCGCTCCGCTTCTTCGACGCGATGCTCGCGAGCTACGTCGTCGCGCCCGGACTTCATGCGCACGACCTCCCGGGAGACGCCCGCGCTCACCTCGACCTGCCGCCCGAGGCGGTCCCTGCGCTGAAGGACCTGACGGGGAAGGAGGGCCTCTCCTCGCCCGACACCCTCTCCGGAGAGGCCGGCCTCGCG
>JBLMYG010000317.1:0-12443 GCA_050258155.1 Acidithiobacillales bacterium | reverse complement strand
GTTCTCGCGGCCCTCGCCCTCGGCGCCGCCCTCGCCCGCCCGCGCTGGGGCGAGCGGGTGGAGAAGATCGAGCGGCGCGGGGCCGATGTCGTCTTCGTCCTCGACACCTCGGCCTCGATGCAAGCCACCGACGTCACGCCGTCACGCTTCGTCGTCGCCCGGCAGGCGGCTCTCTCGCTCCTTTCGAGCCTCCCTTCGGACCGCGTGGCCCTCATCGGCTGCGAGGGGGAGGCGCAGACGCTCGTTCCACTCACCATGGACGACGCCGCCGTCGGGATCTTCCTGGAGGCGCTCGAGCCGGGCATCGGCGTCAAGCCCGGCACCTCCCTCGCCTCCGGCCTCGCGGCGGCGGCCGAGCTCCTTCCGCGCGGCGTCGAGGGGGGAAAGCAGTGCGTCGTTTTCTCGGACGGCGAGGACCTCGAAGGGGGCGCCGCGAAGGCGGCCGAGCAGGCGAAGGCGGAGGGGATCGTGGTCCACACGGTCTTCGTCGGCGGTGACGGGAAAGGCGCTCCGGTCCCCGAGACCGACGTGGCCGGACGTCTGACCGGCTACAAGACGGACGCGTCGGGCGCTCCCGTGATATCCAGGCCGAATCCTGACCTCCTCAGGACCCTCGCGGCGGAAACAGGGGGCACATTCTCGGTCGTCGCGCCGGGACGGACCGACCTCTCCGCCGTCGCGCGCCGGATCGATCTCACCGCCCGGCGACCGCTCTCGGAGACTCTGGCCACGAACCTCGAGGAGCGCTTTCAGCTCCCGCTCGGCGTCGCCGTCGCTGCGCTCGGCCTCCTCCTGATCGGACGGCCTCGGCGGCGCAGCTCCGCGCTCACGGCCGGTGTGGCCGTCGCGGCCGCTCTCTCCGGCGTCGCCCGGGCCGCCGAGCCGCCCCCGCCTGCGCCGGCGCCCACGCCGCTGCCCCGTCTCACGCGCCTTCTCGGCTCGCCGCGGGGCGCGGCGAAGCTCGGGAAGAAGGCGATGGAGGAGAAGCGGTGGACCGACGCCGCGGCCCACTTCCGCCGTCAGGTAGAGCTCTCACCGAAGGACCCGATCGGCCCCTACAACCTCGGATCGGCGCTCTCGCGCGCCGGGAAGACGGGCGAGGCTCTCGCCTCCTTCGAGGCCCCGCGAAGGAGCGGAGCCGAACCGGCCGCCGCCGATGCCGCCTACAACGCCGGGGAGACCCTGCTGCGCGCCGGCGACTACGAGAAGGCGGCCGCTGCGTTCCGCGAGACGCTGAAGCGGCAGCCGGGCGCCTCCGATGCCTCGTACAACTACGAGCTCTGCGTCCGGAAAGTCGCGGAGGAAAGGAAGAGGCAGGAGCAGAAGCAGCAGAATCAGCAGCAGAAGCCTGACGACCGGACGGAGAAGAAGGAAAAGAAAGCCGGAGGGAGCACGGCCGACGAGCAGAAGAAGCAGCGCGAGGAGCAGCGCGAGCGGGACTTCGAGTCGAAGGCGAAGATGAGCCGCGAGAGGGCCGAGCAGCTTCTGGCGGCGATCCAGCGGGCCGACCTCTCGGAGCAGCGCCGGAAGCTGGCCGAGCAGAAGCAGAAGCGCCGCGTCGGGAGGGACTGGTGAGAAGACGGCGGTCTCCGGCGCTGCTCGCCGCCGCCGTCGCCGGCGGCCTCCTCTCCCCTGCGTTTCCCGCGCGGGGCACGGACCTCCGGATCGACGTCTTCGCCGACCAGCAGCAGCCGGCGGCGAACGATCTCGTCAGGCTGACTTACAAGCTGTCGGGCGACGGCCTCTCGGGGGACATCAAGGCCCCGTCCCCTCTTCCGCTGAAGAACCTCGCCCTGGCGGGCGGCCCATCGCGCTCCGACCAGGTCTCGTTCGTCAACGGGGTCTTCAGCCGGTCGCTCAGCCTCACGTACTACCTCCGGCCGAAGGGGCCGGGGAGCGCCGAGGTCGGAGAAACCGTCTGGACCGTCGGCGACAAGACGCTGAAGGCCGCGCCGTTCCTTTTCGAGGTGGGCCCACCGCGCCCCGGGGGGGGCAGCCAGCCCGGTAACGAGGAGCCGGAAGACCCGCTCGCCGGATTCTTGGGGAGCCGCGGCCTGGGGCGGCCCGGGCCCGGAATCGGGCCCGGAGTCGGCGCCGAACGGCACCGGGAGAAACCGATCGTCGAGCTCCTCGTCACGCCGGACAAGACGACGGCCTACGTCGGCGAGGAGATCACGCTCCTCGTGGAGCTCGTCACCTCCGCCGACGTCCAGGGGCTCGAGTGGCTGGAAGCGCCGAAGTTCCCGGGCGCCTGGGCAGAGGACCTCGAACGTCCCGAGCGCCCGACCGGCCGGAGGGACACCGTCGGCGGCAGGCCGGTCATGCGCTTCACGCTATTGAAAAAGCTCGTCTCGGGCCTCGCGCCGGGGACCCTCGGCATCCCGCCGATGCGGATCCGGACGAGCATCCGGGCGGCCGGCGATCCCTTCGGCGACCCGTTCGGCTTCTTCCGCTCGCAGCCCGTCGAGCTTGCGTCGAAGCCACTCACGCTGAAGATCCTGCCGATTCCCGGCGCGGCGGCGTTCAACGGACCCGTGGGCCGCTTCAGCCTGACGGCAAGCCTCGACAAGACGCACGTCGCCGTCGGCGAGGCCGCGACGCTGAAGGTCCGGCTGTCCGGACCCGGAGGCCTCCGGACCGCGACGGAACCCCCGAAGGTGACCGTCCAGGGAGCCACCGTCTACCCTCCGACGGCGAAGACGACGCCTCCGCGCTCCGGCACGGCGGGGGAGGTGGCCTGGAACTACGTCCTCGTGCCGACGGCGCCTGGCGAGGTGACGATTCCGCCCGTTTCGCTCGAGACGTTCGACCCGGCGGAGAAGAAGATCGTCACGCGGGTCGCGGCACCGCTTCGCCTCGTGGTCGAGGCCGCGGCCGCTACCGCAGCCGCGCTCCCCGGGACCGCGGCCTCTCCCGCGGGGATTGCCGAGACGATCGTCCCCACCCCGCCCGCCACGTCCGCCGCGGCGGTGACGCTGTCCCTTCCCGGCCCCACCCTCGACCTCTCCCGGAGGACCGTGACGCTTCCCCTCTGGCTCCTCCTCGCCGTCCCCGGAGCTGCCGTGGCGATCGCCGGCATCTGGCTCGTCTCTCGCCGCCGGAAGACCGGGCGCGCCGGATTCCGGGACGCTCTCGAGCCGGAGGCCGGCGAGACAAAGGAGCGCGTCGCCGCCCGGATCGACCGAGCCCTTCGCGAGGGGCTCGCGCGGCGGTACGGCACGCTTGACGGCTCTCCGACGAACGCCGCCATCGTCTCGATTCTCGAAGAGCGTCACGCACCGGAGGAGCTGCGGCGGGAGACGGAGGCGCTCCTCTCCGACCTCGATTTCCTCCGTTTCGCTCCCCAGCTGGGCGACTACTCGGCCAAGATCGCCGAGGTGCGTGAGGCGGCCTCGAGGATCTTCCCCCGCCTTTTCTAACGCCTGTCACGGCGGGGCGCTCTAGAATTGGACAGCATGACCCCCGCGGCACGGGTGATCTCGCCGAAGCTGCTGACCCGATACATGGAGCGCCACCGGCTTCTCGACGAGACGAGCGGCGTCCCGCCGGAGCGGTTTCTGATCACGCTCGTCAACCGCGCCCTCGAGTTCGTCCCGGCGCGGATCGGCGTCCTCCTCCTGGACGACCCGGTGTCGAAGGAGGACGACCGCTCCCGCAACGAGCTGGCCGTCGTCGTCACCGCGGGCGAGGTCGGCGGGGAGATCGTCGGCCGGAAGGTCCGCCCGGTGGACGGCATCGCCGGGTTCGTCTACGCGCGCGGCGAGAAGACGGCCATCAACTTCGTCGGCGGCGCGGCGGCGCTCTCCCGCGAGACAGACACGCTCCTCGGCTTCGAGGTCCAGAACGTCCTCGCCGTCCCGGTGGTCATCGAGAGCAACATCTGCGGCTCGCTCGCCCTCCTGAACCGGCGCGAGGAGGAGGCCTTCTCGCGAAAAGACGAGCGGCTCATGGAGCTCTTCGGCGACACCCTCTCCCTCGCGCTCCAGAACCTCCTCGACGAACGGCGCGCGCGCGAGGTCGCCCGCCGCGACTCGCTCACCTCGCTCTTCAACGACCGCTACTTCCACCGGAAGCTCCAGCGCGAGATCGAGCGCCTCGCCGGCTCGAAGGAGGGGGACCTCTCGCTCCTCTTCCTCGACTGCGACCACCTGAAGCGGGTCAACGACGAGCACGGGCACCTCGCCGGAAGCCAGGTCCTCCGGGAAGTCTCGTTCATCATGCAGCGCGTCCTCGCCGACACGGTCTCCCTCGCCTGCAGGTACGGCGGCGACGAGTTCACCGTGATCCTCCTCGACCAGAACGTCGAGCAGGCCGCCGTCGTGGCCGAGAAGCTCCGCCGCGCCGTCTCGGAGTGGGTCTTCCTGCCGATGGCCATCGGCCCCGGCGAGCCCGCCCTGAACCTGAAGAACGTCCTCTCCATGTCGGTCGGCGTCGCCTCGTACCGCGCCCATTGCACGCCGGGCGCTCCTCCCCCCGAGCAGAAGAACGAGCTCCTGAAGGCCGCGGACGCGGCGCTCTACATGGCCAAGACGAAAGGGAAGGACTGCGTCGTCGCGGCGCCTCCCGGCCCGGCCGGGACCCTTTCGGTCTCCGTCATCCTGAAGAGCTGACGGCGGCGCGGCCGGAACGGGCCAAGCTACAATCGCCGGGCCATGGCTTCCCTCACTTCTCCCCGCGTCGAGTCGAAGACTGTCCTGACGAGCCTCTCCCGGCACATGCTGGTGGATGGATACCACGTCGTCATGGATCTCCGCAGGTCCCGGGGAAACGTCGTCTACGACGCCTACCACGACGTGGAGGTCCTGGACTTCTTCTCGCAGTTCGCCACCTGCCCCATCGGATACAACCATCCGAAGATGACGGCCCCGGAGTTCCTGGAGGAGCTCACGGCGGCGGCCCTCACGAAGCCGGCCAACAGCGACATCTACACGCGCGAGATGGCGGACTTCGTGGAGACCTTCGTGCGGATCGCCGTTCCCGCGACGCACGGGAAGCACCTCTTCTTCGTCGAGGGAGGGGCCCTCGCCGTCGAGAACCAGCTCAAGGCGGCCTTCGA
Organism: Acidithiobacillales bacterium; assembly: GCA_050258155.1. Classification (GTDB taxonomy): domain Bacteria; phylum Acidobacteriota; class Thermoanaerobaculia; order UBA5066; family UBA5066; genus DAOMFB01. Next base: position 7,387 of record JBLMYG010000317.1, on the reverse strand, counting down.
CTGGAAGATCCGGAAGAACTTCCGGAAGGGATACCGGCAGGAGGTGGGAACGAAGATTCTCCACTTCGAGCAGGCGTTCCACGGCCGGTCCGGCTACACGCTCTCCCTCACGAACACGGCCGATCCGCGGAAGACCCTCTACTTCCCGAAGTTCGACTGGCCGCGCATCGTCAACCCGAAAATGATCTTCCCGGTCACGCCCGAGAGCCTCGAGAAGACGATCGCCCGGGAGAACCTCGCGGTCGCACAGATCCGGCAGGCCCTGCTCCAGCACCGGGACGACATCGCCGCCCTCATCATCGAGCCGATCCAGGGAGAGGGGGGCGACAATCACTTCCGCCCCGAGTTCTTCCGGACCCTCCGGACCCTCTGCGACGAGAACGACATCCTCTTCCTCGTCGACGAGGTCCAGACCGGGATGGGGCTCACGGGCCAGATGTGGGGCTTCCAGGCGATGGAGGTCGTCCCCGACCTCTTCGCATTCGGCAAGAAGACGCAGGTCTGCGGATTCGCTTCGAGCGACCGGATCCTCGAGGAGCCCGAGAACGTCTTCGCGGTCTCCTCGCGGATCAACTCCACGTGGGGGGGGAGCCTCGTCGACATGGTCCGCTGCCGGAGGTACCTCGAGATCATCGCGGAGGAGAATCTCGTGGAGAACGCCCGCGTCGTCGGCAGTTTCCTGAAGGCGCGGCTCGAGGAGCTGGCCGCCGAGTTTCCGGGGAAGATGACGGCCGTCCGCGGCCGCGGCCTCTTCATTGCGTTCGACCTTCCGGACGGAGCGACGCGCGGCCGTCTCCTCGCCACGTGGCTTCAGAAGCACCGGGTCATGGCGCTCGCCTCGGGGGAGCGGGCCATCCGCCTCCGGCCCCCTCTGACGCTGACGAAGGAGGAAGCGCTCCTCGGCGTCCAGCGGCTCCGGGCGGCTCTGGCGGAAACCGTCGGCTGAAAAGGCTCTTTCTTCTCCTCGCGGCCGGGCTCGGGCTCTGGGGGGCGCTCTGGTTCGTGCCGCTTCCCCGAATCGTCGCGCTGAGGTGGTGGTCCCCGAAGACGACGGCCTTCATCGAGGCGCGCAAGGCGAAGCTCCGCGCCGAGAGAAAGAGCGCCGCGATCGACCGGCAGCCCGTGCCGCTCGCGGCGGTCTCGCCCGCGCTCGTCCACGCCGTCGTCGTTGCCGAGGACGCGCGCTTCTGGCAGCACAACGGAATCGACTGGACGGCCGTTCGCGAAGCCGCCGCATGGAACCGGAGAATCGCCGGGCGGAAAGGGCGCTGGCGGCGCGGCGCCTCCACGATCACGCAACAGCTCGCCAAGAATCTCTGGCTCTCCGGTGGCTGGAGCTGGTGGCGCAAGGGGCGCGAGGCCGTCATCGCCCTCGTCCTCGACGCCCTCGTCCCGAAGAAGAAGATCCTCGAGCACTATCTCTCGGCCATCGAGTGGGGGGAGCGCGTCTGGGGGGTCGAGGCCGCGGCCCGGACGTATTTCGGCATCCCCGCGGCGCGGCTCGACGAGCGACAGGCGGCCTGGCTGGCCGCGATGATCCCGAACCCCGCCTACTACCTCCGGCACCCCGGCCGGCATGCACGACGAGCCGCCCTCGTGGCGGAGCGCGCCTTCGGGCGCGGACCGGCGGGCGCAGAGCCGGATGTCGGAGAGGAGCCGGACATCCCACGCTAGAATGAGGAATGCCATGAGCATGCTTCGCGTCCCGCGTCCCGCGTACGGGGCGCTCCTCCTCGGCTCGCTGATTCTCTCGGCCTGCACCAGAAAGCCGGCCGAGATCCGCGTGATGCCCGCGAAGATCCATCTTTTCGGGGTCGACCGCCGCGCCTCCCTGAAGGCCGACGTCATCGACAGCAAAGGGAGCTCCCTTCCCGACCAGAAGGTGTCGTGGGAAAGCTCGAATCCGAAGGTCGCTTCGGTGGAGCCGTCGGGAATCGTGAAGTCCACCGGTCCCGGCCGGGCGCAGATCGTGGCGAAGGTCGGCGCGCTGTCGGCGAGTGCCGTCGTCGAAGTCGCAGACACCGCCTCGATGGCTGTCGTCCCCGCCCGCGTCACCCTCGTCGGTCCGGTGGGGACGACGATGACGCTTCTCGCCAACGTTCGCGACTCCAAAGGACAGCCGGTCGCGGTGAAGCCGAAATGGGCGTCGTCGGACCCGAAGATCGTCCAGGTGACGGAAGACGGGCTCATCGCCTCGGCGGGGGAAGGGAAGGCCACCGTGACCGCCAGCCTCGGGAGCGACGTGAGCGCGGGGAGCGACGTTCGAGTCCTGTTCCGGCAGATCGGCTCGTTCGAGATCTCGCCGCTGACGCTCATCCTGAAGACCGGCGACACCCAGCGGATCAATGCCACGGTGCGCGACACCGGCGGGACGGTCATCGAGGACCCGGCCCTCGTCTGGAGCTCGTCCGACCCGAAGGTCGCGTCGGTCTCCGGAGGCGTCGTGAAGGCCGAGGGGGAGGGCACGGCCACCATCAACGTCACCGCCGGGGCCAGAAGCCTCAGCGCCTCCGTCCTCGTAAATTGAGCCGGCCCGTCAGGCTCCCGGCGGTCGCAGGCAGCTTCTACGAAGCGGAGCCCGGCCGTCTCTCGGCGCACGTGACCGGCCTTCTCGCTCTCCGGAAAGGCCCGACCCGCCCAGCGGGGAGCTGGCGGGCCCTTCTCCTCCCCCACGCCGGCCACGTCTACTCCGGCGGCATCTGCGCCGCCGGAGTCGGCGCGGTGGCCTGGCCGGCAAAGGCGATCCTGCTCGGCCCCAACCATCACGGCGTCGGCGCGGCCGCAGCGCTCTCCCCCGCCGGCTCCTGGCGGACGCCGCTCGGTGACGTGCCGCGCGACGCCGCTCTCGCGGAGGACCTCCAGGCCCTCTGCCCGGCGATCGAGGAGGACGAGACGGCGCACCGCCACGAGCACTCTCTGGAGGTGCTTCTTCCTTTCCTCCAGAAGGCCGCCCCCTCTCTGTCGACGGTCTCCGTTTCGATCGGCGATCCCGACCCCGCTCTCTGCCTCGCCGTCGGCGACGCCGTCGCCGGCGCCGTCCGTCGCGCCGAGGCGCGCGGAGAGAGCGTTGCGATCGTCGTCTCCTCGGACCTGAACCACTACCTCCCCCGCGCCCAGAACCGTCCGAAGGACGATCGGGCGCTCGCGGCGCTCGCCGGGGGCGACCCGCTCACCTTCTTTCGGCGCGTCCACGAGACGGAGCGGATCTCCATGTGCGGCGTCCTCCCCGCCACCGCGCTCCTCCGGGCGCTCGCCCTCCTCGGGGCCGCACCGGCCAAAGTCGTGGCGCAAGGAGACTCGGGCGACGCCTTCGGCGACGTCTCCCGTGTCGTCGGCTACGCCGCGGTTCTCTGGGAGAAGCCTCCGGCGGAGAGGCCCGCCGGTTGAGGGTCACGCACCTCGCCGCCGAGTGCGTCCCGTTCGCGAAGACGGGGGGCCTCGGTGACGTCGTCGGCGCGCTGCCGAAAGCACAGGCCGCGCGCGGTCATGACGTCGACGTTTTCCTCCCCTTCCATCTCGAGGCCGCCGAGTGGTACCGGCGGCGACTGACCTGGCCCGAACAGGCCCTTCCTCCCTTCGCGGTCTCCATCCTCGGCCGGCCGTACGTCGTCGGACTGCTTCGCGGAACGCTCCCGGGGAGCGCGGTGCCGGTCCACTTCGTCGCGCACGATCCGATGTTCCACAGGACACGGATCTACGCGCCGGACGCGAGCGGCCGCGACGACGGCCTCTGGCGCTTCGCGCTCTTCGTCCGCGCGTCCATCGAGGCGATGCGGCGGATGGGTCGTCGCCCGCAGATCCTCCACGCCCACGACTGGCACGCCGCCCTCGCCGTCATGCTCGGCGCATGGAGCAGCTGGCGCGACCGCTGGTTCGACGATATCGCCTCGGTCCTGACGATCCACAACGTCTGGTACCAGGGCGTCTATGGTCCGGAGGAGTTCCCCGCGCTCGGCCTTCCCCCGGAGGCGTGGAGCGGCGGGGGCATCCGGTTCGCCGGCGCCGTCAACCTTCTCAAGGGGGCGATCGTCGCGGCCGACATGCTGACGGCCGTCTCTCCGACCTATGCGCGGGAGATCACCACACGTGAAGGGGGCATGGGGCTGGACGGGGTGCTCCGGTCGCGGCGCGATCGGCTCGTCGGGATCCTGAACGGCATCGACACGGCGATCTGGAATCCGGCCGTCGACGAGTTCGTTGCAGCCCGTTATTCCGCGTCCGACCTCTCGGGAAAATCCGCCTGTCGGCGCGACCTCTGCCGTGTTGCCGGCCTCGATCCGGGAGTCGCCGGGATGGTTCTCGGCTCGGTCGGGCGGCTAACGGATCAGAAGGGCTTCGACCTGATCATGGGGGCGGCGCCCGAGCTGATCCGGCGCGGGCTTCGGTTCGTTCTTCTCGGTTCCGGAGAGCCCCAGCTGGAGCACGCCCTCCGCCGGCTCGCCCTCCAGTATCCGGGTCGGATCGCTGCGTTCGTCGGATTCAGCGAGGAGCTGGCCCACAAGATCGAGGCGGGAGCCGACGCCTTCCTGATGCCCTCGCGCTTCGAGCCGTGCGGGCTGAACCAGATGTACTCCCTCGCCTACGGGACCCCCCCCGTCGTCCGCCGGGTCGGAGGGCTCGCCGACTCGGTGGAGCCCTTCGACGGGTACAACCTCGACCGCGGCACGGGCTTCGTCTTCCAGAGCCCCTCCGCGCACGAGCTGGCGGCCGAGGTCCTCCGGGCGCACGGGCTCTTCCAGCACCCCGAGGCATGGCGACAGCTGATGGAGAGGGGCATGTCGCGGGACTTCTCGTGGGAGCGTTCGGCCGCTTCCTACGACGCCGTCTACCGCCGCGCGCGAGAGATCCGCGGGCTGCCCTGGTAAAGGCGGCCCGCAGAACGGAACCTCCAGAATGGTTCTATAATGAATCCGTATTGAAACCCGGCTGGGAGGATCTGATGGCCGTCAACCTGTCCGTCAAGAACGTGCCCGACGAGATCGCCCAGAAGCTCCGGGAGATGGCGAAGCGGAACCATCGCTCTTTACAGGGAGAGATTCTCGCGCTCCTCGAAAGCGCCGTCGAACCCCGCAAGCTCACCGTCGACGAGGTCTATCGACGGGTGAAAGACCTGGGGCTGAGAACGCGGAGCGACTCCGTACACATCGTCCGGCAGACGCGGGATGAGCGGTAGAGTCCCGGACGCCTCCGCGCTCGGGGCCATTGCATTCGGCGAGGACCGGGCGGCCGAAGCGAGGCGCGCCCTCCACGGGAAGGAGCTCGTCGCTCCGCCGCTGCTCTTCTTCGAACTGGCGAACATCGCCTGGAAGAAGGCCAGCAGGGACCCTGAGGCCGTTCCGGCCGTCCTTCAGGGCTTCATCTGGGCCCGGAGCCTCGAGATCGGGATCGTCGACGTCGACCTCATGAGGGTCCTGGAGATCGCCCTCGACATGAGGAGCACCGTGTACGACGCCAGCTACCTCTGGGTCGCGAGGGAGGCCGGAGCGACCCTCGTGAGCTTCGACGAACGGCTGCGCGCCGCCGCACGAGCGGCCCGGGTCCCCCTGGCTCCCCGGGACCGCTGAAAGGCGCGCGCCATGAGCCATCCTCCTCATGGACGCCGTCACCTCGCCTCGGCCATTCTCCGTGCGGCGTCCCTCAGGGGCGCCGGGGGGATGTTTCGATGAGTCCGTACCGGATCGCCTGGCTGCCAGGCGACGGGATTGGCGTCGAGGTGACGGAGGCCGCGCGGCTCGTCCTCGACGCACTCAAGCTGAACGCGGTCTACCTCCCCGGCGACATCGGGTGGGCCTTCTGGTGCCGCGAAGGAGACGCCCTCCCGGCCCGGACGATCGAGCTCCTCCGGAACGTCGACGCCGCGATGTTCGGGGCGATCACGTCGAAGCCGGTTCGAGCCGCCGAGGAGGAGCTGTCACCGGAACTGCGCGGGAAGGGGCTGACGTACCGCTCCCCCATCGTCCGGATGCGCCAGCTCTTCGACCTCTACGTCTGCCTTCGACCCTGCAAGGCCTACCCCGGAAACCGGTTGAACCTCAGGGAAGGGATCGACCTCGTTTTCTTCCGGGAGAACACCGAGGACCTTTACGCCGGCGTGGAGTTCTCGCCCGTGCCCCTGGAGCTTTCGGGGGTCCTGGCGCAGCTCTCCAAGCCGTTCGCCCCCTTCGCCCCCCTCCCCGGCGAGGCGTACGCGGTCTCCTGCAAGATCAACACCCGCACCGGTTCGGCACGAATCGTCCGCGCCGCCTACGAGTTCGCGAAGAAGCACGGGAGGCGGAAAGTCACGATCGTCCACAAGGCGAACGTCGTCCGGGCCTCCGACGGTCTCTTCTTCGAGGAGGCGCGCAAGGTGGCCGTGGGCTACCCGGACATCGTGACCGACGACGCCAACGTCGACGCGATCTGCATGTGGCTTCTGAAGAACCCGCTCGCCTACGACGTCCTCGTGGCCCCGAACCTCTATGGCGACATCATCTCGGACCTCGGCGCGCAAATGGTCGGCGGCATGGGGTTCGGCTGCTCGGGAAACGTCGGGGAGAAGCTGGCGGTCTTCGAGCCGTCGCACGGCTCCGCGCCGAAGTACGCGGGGCAGTACAAGGTCAACCCCCTCGCCACGATCCTGGCCGCGAAGATGATGCTCGACTGGCTCGGAGAAGAAGACAAGGGGCGCCGCCTCGAGGCCGCGGTGGCCAGGATCGTGGCCGACGGCAAGGTCCGGACATACGACATGGGCGGCACCTCGACGACGCTCGAGATGGGCGAGGCGGTCGCCCGCGCGCTCTGAACCGAGGCCCGCCGTGCAGGTTTCCCCCAGAATCCTCCTCCACGAAGTGGGCCCGCGCGACGGCCTGCAGATGGAAAGAGCGGTCGTCCCGACGGAGACCAAGGCGGGCTGGATCGCCCGTCTCGCTTGCTCCGGCCTCGATATCGTGCAGGCCGGCTCCTTCGTGAGTCCCGACAAGGTCCCGCAGATGGCCGACGCCGACGCGATCTTCGGGCGGCTCACGGCCGCGGGCGCCCCGTCGAGAAAGGCTCTCCTCTCCGGCTTCGTCCTTAACGAGAAGGGGCTCGAGCGCGGCCTCTCCGCCGGTGTCGAGCTCTTCTGCATGGGGGTCTCGGCGAGCGAGACGCACAGCCGGAAGAACGCCGGCACGGGGACGGTGGAGGCCACGAGGCAGATCGTCGCGATGGCGAAGCGGGCGCTCGCGGGCGGCCGCCCCGTGCAGGTCTCCGTCCAGTCGGCCTTCGGCTGCGGCTACGAGGGGCCGATTCCGGAGGAGCGCGTCCTCGGGATCTGCCGGGCCTACCTCGAGGCAGGGCTCACGCGGATCAGCCTCGCGGACACGGCGGGACACGCCCACCCCGCGCAGGTCTCCCGGCTCTTCGGCGC
>JBLMYG010000316.1:0-4306 GCA_050258155.1 Acidithiobacillales bacterium | reverse complement strand
ACGGGAAGACGCTCGCCTTTCTCTCCGCCCGAGGCGGCTCGACGCAGGTCTGGGTCATGAGCCTCGAGGGGGGCGAGCCGAGGAAGGTGACGGACGTCCCGGGTGGCGTGGAAGAGCCGCTCGTCTTCTCGCCCGCTGGGGGAAAGCTGGCGTTCGTCGCCGACGTCCATCCCGACTGCCCCGACGAAGCGTGCGACCGGAAGCGGTTCGAGGAGGCCGAGAAGGGGCCCGTGAAGGCCTACCACCTGACCCGCCTGATGTTCCGTCACTGGAACGCATGGCGCCCGGACGTCCGCCATCACGTCTTCGTCGTCGATCTGGAGACGGAAGAGACGAAGGACGTGACGCCGGGTGACTTCGACACCCCGCCCCACTTCTACGAGGAGAGGAGCGTCGCCTTCTCGCCGGATGGACGGGAGATCGCGGTCGTGTCGAACCGCGAGGGAAACGACAGGGAGGCGTGGACGACGAACAGGGACGTCTTTCTCGTCCCGGTCGCCGGGGGCGCCGCCCGAAAGGTCACGCCGAACCCCGCCGCCGACGTCGATCCGGCCTTCACGCCGGACGGAAGAGCGATCGTGACCCGCTCGCAGCGGCGGGCCGGCTTCGAAGCGGACCGCTGGTGGCTCGATGCTCACGACCTGAAGACGGATACCCGAAGGACGCTCTTCACGAACCCCGATCTCTCGGTCGACTCGTTCGTCCTGTCGCGTGACGGGAAGACCGTCTACTTCACGGCCGAGAGCGATGGAAGACGGAATCTCTACGAGGTCTCCTTCGCCGGGGGTACGCCGAAAGAGCTGAAAAAGGGGGGGGACATCGGCTCGGTGAGGGTCGGGCCGGGGCAACTCGCTTTTTCGGAGTCCACGCTCGTTTCGCCTCCCGAGATCTTTCGTCTTTCACTCGAAGAAGGACCGGCGTCACCGTCCGCGAGGGCACAGCCCTTGAAGGCCCTGACCGATGAGAACGTGAAGTGGCTCGCCGAGACGACGCGGAACGCCCCCGAGAGCTTCGTCGTGAAGGGTGCCGGAGGGACGCCCGTCCAGTCGTGGCTCATCAAGCCCCCGGGCTTCGAGGCGTCGAAGAAGTACCCCGTGGTCTTCGTGATCCACGGCGGCCCGCAGGAAGCCTGGGAGGATGGCTGGTCGTACCGCTGGTGCCCTACGCTCTGGGCGGCGCAGGGCTGGATCGTGGTCCTCCCGAACCCGCGCGGCTCGACCGGCTTCGGCCAGAGCTTCGTGGACGAGATCTCGGGCGACTGGTGCGGCAAGGTGATGACCGACCTCTTCGCCGTCTTCGACGTGGTGGCGAAGATGCCGTACGCCGACGCGTCGAGGATGGGAATCGCCGGCGCGAGCTACGGCGGCTATGCCGTCGACTGGATCCTGACGCAGACCGACCGCTTCAAGGCCGCCGTCACGCACGACGGGGTCTTCGACCTCGCCTCGATGGCCGACTCGACCGACGAGCTCTGGTTCGACGAATGGGACAACGGAGGCCCCTCGTGGTCGAAGGCGGCGAAAGCCCACGTCGCCCGATGCTCGCCCCTTCTCTACGCCGATCGGATCGTCACGCCGACGTTCGTCGTCACGAACGAGCTCGACTACCGGGTGCCGGTCGACCAGGGCCTCCAGCTCTTCACGCTCCTGCGCCGCCGCGGAGTTCCGGCCGAGGGGCTCGTCTTCCGCGACGAAGGGCACTTCGTCCTGAAGCCCGCCAACTCGAAGCTCTGGCACGAGAGCATTTTCGGCTGGTTGAGGAAGTACATCGGACCCTAGACTGGCGCGGATGGCGCGGTCTCTCGTCGGCGCGGTCGCGTGGGCGCTGCTGCTGGCTGTCGTGGCGCCGGGGAGCGCCGCGGAGCGAACGACGTTCCGCCTTCTCGACTCCTCGGGCAAAGCGCTCCCCGGGGCGCACGTCGCCGTGCTGGGACAGTCCGGGGCGGTGACGACGGGGCCCGACGGGACGTTCCGGCTCGATCTGGAGCCTCCGTATCCGTTCGAGCTGGCCGTGACCGACGGCGCGGGAACGTGGCTCGGCCTCGTGCGGGTGCAGGCACGCGCGCCGGGAAAGGTGCTCGAGCTCCGGCTTCCCTCCGCCCGGACGGCTGAAGTGGAGGTCTGGAGCGACGTCGCCCCGTCGACGCCCGCCCCTCCCGCGAGCGCGGCCACCCTCGTAACGCGCGAGGAGATGGTCGAACGGCGTCCGTCCCGCCTGACCGACACGCTCACCGAGATGCCCGGGACCGGGCGGATCGAGGAGGGACAGTCGGTCGTCCCCTCGGTTCGCGGCCTGGCCCGCGGGCGGACCCTCCTGATGCTGGACGACGGCCGCGTCACGGCCGAGCGGCGGGCCGGTCCTTCCGCGAGCTGGTTGAACCCCTTCTCCCTGGAAAACGTCGAGGTCGTCCGGGGCCCCGGCTCGGTCCTCTACGGGTCCGACGCCTTCGGCGGCGTGGTCCATGGGCGGACGCCCGTGCCGCAGTCCGGGGGCTTCCACGCGCGATACGAGCTGGGCGCGGGGACAGGACCGGAGGAGGCGGGAATCGGCCTCGAGGCGAACGTCCCGCTGGGCGCCGGCGCCCTCCTCGCGCAGTTCGGCCAGCGGGCCTTTCGCGACTACGACGCGCCGTCGGGAACGGTCGACAACTCGGCCGCGCGTGACCGCGGCGGACTGTTCAGGCTCCAGATGCCGGTCGGCTCGGCGACCCTCCTTGCCGGCGTGCAGATCGGGCAGGGCCGCGACATGGGGAAGCCCTCGCGCGATTCGAACATCACGCGCGCCTTCTACCCCCGTGAGGACTCGACACGCTTCACGCTCGGGGCCGACCTGCCGGAGGCTCTCGGCTTCTCGGGACTGGAGATCCGCGCCTTTCTCGACCGGTACGTCCTCGTCACCGACCGGGACCTCCTCGCGACGCCGACCACCTCGCGCTTCCTCTCGGAGGCCTGGGTCGGCGCGAACGACGCCTCCTTCCGCGTTCTGGGTCGGCGGCCGCTCGGCAGAGGGGTGCTCCGCGTCGGCTTCGAGACGGTCAGCCGTTACAACCTTCGCGCCACGAACGCCTTCACGAGCTTCGACGCGGCAGGGGTCGCGACGGAGACGGAATTCGAGACGGCCGTGAGGGACGCGGGCCAGATGGACCTCGGCGTCTTCGCCGACTACGAGCTGCCCCTGGTGGCCGACCTGCTCTCGGCCTCGGCGGGCCTTCGCGGCGACGCCGTCTGGTCGAAGAACGTCGGCGGCTATTACGGCGACCGGGAGACCTCTGAGACGGCCCCTTCCGGCATGCTGGCGCTCGCCTGGGCGCCCCTCGCGGAGACCAGTGTGACGGCGCAGTGGGCGCACGGCTTCCGCGTGCCGACGCTCTCCGACCGCTACTACCGGGGGATCTCCGGGCGGGGTTTCGTCATCGGGAACCCCGATCTCGTGCCGGAGACGAGCAACCAGTGGGACCTCGCCGTCCGGAGCCGCGTCGGGCCGGTCCATCTCGCCGCGTACGGCTACTACTACCTGATCGACGACCTCGTCGAGCGCTACCGGGTCGGCGCGGACTACGTCTTCCGGAACCACGGAACGGCGGAGATCTACGGCGGTGAGCTGGAGGCCGGGTTCCGGCTCTCGGCCACGGCCGGCCTTCAGCTCTTCGGCACCGCGATCCGGGGAACGGTCCGCGAGGACGGGTCCCCGGTCGCCGACATTCCGCCCCTCGGGCTCGGCGTCTCCTTCGACGCCCGGCCCGTCGACCGGCTCTGGGTACGCGCCCGGGCCCTTATCTTCGCGAGGGACGACCGCCCCGGGCCGACGGAGATCGCCACGCCGTCCTATGGCGTCGTCGACCTCTCGGCGGGCTACCGGTTACATCCGGCCCTCGAGGCGCGTCTCTTCGTCGGCAATCTTTTCGACAAGGAGTATCCGGCGACGGCGGACGAGCTGGCGATGCCGGCCCCCGGCCGGTACGTGACGGTCGCGGTCTCCGGCCGGTTCTGAGAACCTGTCGCGGATTCGGGTGGATAATCGGCGACAGGAAACGAATGCGCTTCGCTTTTCGGCTCGCTTCGGCTCTGCTGCTCCTCGGTGCGGGGACCGCCTCCGCCACGTCCTCGTTCGGTCCCCGGGCCTCCGCCGCCATCCGCGCCGGTGACGTCGCGGCGGCCATCCTCGAGCCGGCGAGGGGAGGCGTAAGAGAGCGCGAGCTGGTCCTCTCCCTCGACGGCGGGAGGAGCTTTCCCGTCCGGCTGACGGCCGAGATCGGCCCCGGCGACCTCCAGGCTCTCTGGCGCATCCCCGGGCTTCCGACGGAGCA
>JBLMYG010000315.1:0-4819 GCA_050258155.1 Acidithiobacillales bacterium | reverse complement strand
CCAACGCCGCCTCGGTGACGTCGGATTACGTGCCGGCGGCGGCGGCCCTGCAGATGGCCGGCCTGGACGTCCGGGTTCTCTTCGGGCCGGAGCACGGCTACTGGGGGGCAGCTCAGGACATGGAGGTGGTCAGCTCGGGCGGTCCGTCGCGTCTCTCCGTCGTCTCGCTCTACGGCGCGACGTTCGACGACCTCTCCCCGAAATCCGAGGACCTGACGGACCTGGACGTCGTCGTCTCGGACCTTCCCGACATCGGGAGCCGCTACTACACGTACGTCTGGACGACGGCCCTGATGATGAAGGCGTGCGCGGCGAGAAAGATCCCCGTCGTCGTCCTCGACCGGCCCAACCCGCTCGGCGGCGAGGTCCTCGAAGGGAACCTCCCGCAGATGCCGCTCCTCTCGTTCGTCGGCCTTTACCCGGTGGCGGTCCGGCACGGGATGACGCCGGGGGAGATGGCGACGTTCGTGAACCGGGAGTTCTCGCTCGGCTGCGACCTGACGGTCGTCCGGATGCGGCGGGGAAGGGCTGTCCCTGGGCGGAACGCGTTGGCCGGGGAGCAAGCGTGGGTCCTTCCCTCACCGAACATGCCGACCCGGGAGACGGCGCGCGTCTATCCCGGGGCCTGCCTCCTGGAGGGGACGAACCTATCCGAAGGGCGTGGGACGACTCGCCCCTTCGAGATCCTCGGGGCCCCGTGGCTCGACGCCGACCGTGCCGCCGATGCCGCAAGTTCCCTCGGAATGCCTGGCGTCGTCTTCAGGCCGCACGTCTTTGCGCCCACCTTTCAGAAGCACGCCGGAAGGACCTGCGGCGGCTTCATGGCGCACGTGACAGATCCGTTCCTCTTCCGCCCATACGAAACGTACCTCCGCCTCGTCAAGGCTCTTCGGGACCTCAACCCCGACATGTTCCGGTGGCGGACGGAGAGGTATGAGTACCGCGACGACGTCCCGGCGGTGGACCTCCTTGCGGGAACGGCGACCTTTCGTCAGCTCGTCGACCGCGGCGAAAGTCTCGATCCGTGGATTTCGAGCTTTCGGGATGACGAGGCGCGATTCGCCGAGCAGCGGCGGCCGCATCTGCTCTATTCCACTCGAAGAAGATCTCCCGTGGTTCTCCTCGTCGTCGGGGCGCACGAGTCGGGTAAGACGACCCTGGCAGTCCGGCTGATCGAGGCGCTGAGCGGCGAGGGGTTCCGCGTCGGGTCTCTGAAGCACACCGACCACGAGTACGAAACCGACCAGCCCGGTAAGGACTCGCAGAGGCACCACGCCGCCGGGGCCGAGCCGGCGCTGCTGGTCGCCGGACGGCGCAGCGCGGTGCACCGGCTCGACCCGGAGAGACGCCCCCTGTCTTTCTTCCTCGAAGGGGAATGCGGCCTCGGCGATCGCGATGTCGTGATCGTCGAGGGATTCCGGAGCGAGGCGTTCCCGAAGATCGAGGTCTGCCGCGCGGCGACGGGCCGGGCTCCCCTCTGCGAAGATGACCCGGATGTCATGGCCGTCGTAGCGGATCGGGAAACCGGCCACCCGTCCCCGATCCCACGGTTTACTTTCGAAGAGATTTCTGGCCTTCTTTTCTTTCTAAGAGAATCCCTGGGGCTCGGGGCATGAAGGCCATCCTCGTCCCGTCCCCCGGAGGACCGGAAGCGCTCGTTTTCGGCGAGGCGCCGGACCCGGTTCCGGGCCCCGGAGAGGTGCTCGTCAGGGTGAAAGCGACGGCACTGAACCGGGCCGACCTCCTGCAGGCGGCCGGACGGTATCCGCCGCCGCCGGGAGCTTCCGGGATTCTCGGCCTCGAGGCAGCGGGGACCGTCGAGGCGACCGGCGAGCGCGTCTTCTGCCTTCTCCCGGGCGGTGGCTACGCGGAGAAGGTCGCCGCCCCGACGGGGATGCTGATGCCGATTCCGGAGACGATGAGCTTCGTCGAGGCCGCCTCGATCCCGGAGGCATGGCTGACGGCCTACCTGAATCTGTTTGTCGAAGGGGGGCTCGGGACGGAAGAAAGGGGCCCAGACGAGAAGGCCCTCATTCACGCAGCGGCCTCGGGAGTAGGCACCGCGGCTCTTCAGCTCCTTGGAAGAAAGGGAATCCTTGCTATCGCCACCACGCGGAGCGCCGCCAAGCTCGATTCGCTCCTCGCCCTCGGGGCCACGCTGTCGATAGACACCTCGAAAGAGGACTTCGCGTCGAAGATAGAAACGACGTACGGCCCAAGCGCCGTGGACCTCGTCCTCGACCCTGTGGGCGGCACGTTCCTCGAGAAGAACCTCCGCGTTCTCAAGACCGGCGGCCGGCTGGTCCTGATCGCCGCAATGGGAGGAGGCTCGAATCCGATCGATCTCCGCATACTCCTGACGAAGCGCCTCCGCGTCATCGGCTCGACGCTCCGATCGCGTCCGGCGGCGGAGAAGATCGACCTGACGCGGGCCTTCGTCAGCGAAGTCCTTCCCGGCTTCCAGGACGGCTCGCTCAGGACCGTCATCGATTCCGTCTTTCCTCTCTCGCGGGCGGCCAGGGCCCTCAGGAAGCTGGCGGCGAACGAGAATGTCGGCAAGATCGTCCTGACGGTCCCGTGACCGACGCTCGACAAAGCCGACGGTTTTGGGCCATCCTCGGTCCTTGGGGGATCCCGAATGTCTCCAGTCTCGATGGCCGTTCGAATCTCTCTCTGTCTCGGCGTCCTGCCGGTCTACGCCGTGACCCTGGCCGGCGAAAGGCCGCCCGCGGCGACGCCCGAGGCGCGCTTCGTGGGGGATGCACCCCGCACCTTTAGCGGCGTATTCCCCTGCGCCGACTGCGAGGGGATCCGGCTGACGCTCGATCTCTTTCCGGACCGGGCCTACATCCTCCGGCAGGAGTATCTCGGGAAGAACCGGGCCGCCGTCGATCTCGGCCGATGGAGCGTGGCCGACGACGGAAAGCTGACGCTCGCCGGGGGAAGCGACGAACCGTGGCTTTTCCGGGCCGCCTCCGAAGATGCGCTCCGGAAGCTGGACGCCCGCGGTGAGGAGATCGCCACGGCGCTGAATTACGACCTGAAGCGTGAGGCGGCTTTCCGGCTGATCCGGGACCCGGTTCACCTCTCGGGTCTCTACGTGCGCAGGGGTGTTGCGCGACAGCTGAGAATTTGTCTCACCGGGCAGGAGCTCCCCGTCGGGTCGTCCGGAGACGATGCGGCGCTCGAGAGGGAGTACGCGCTGAGGAGAAAGGCGGCCGGCGAGCCGCTCCTCGTCTCGGTGACCGGTCATTTCGCCGAGGCGCCGGACGCGGATGTCGGCGACACGGGGCTTTCCTTCGTCGTCGAGCAGTTCGAGAAGGCCTTTCCGGGCGATACCTGTCCGGTCCGCCTCCCCCCCGGGATGGCGCAGCCCGTGAAGACCCCTGCGGGGCGGAACTGGACTCTCGTCACGCTTCACGGCCAGGCGGTCATGGGGGGCGTGGGACGGATGGCGTTCCAGCTCAAGCTCGAGACGGGCGGTCATCATCTGATCGGCTTCACGGGCTGTAATCGCCTGAACGGGCGATACGTCCTTCAGGGGGACGGCCTCACCCTTTCAGAGCTTTCGACGACGAGGATGTCCTGCCCCGGCACGGCCGAGAAGGAGCGTGCCTACCTTCAGATGCTCGGCGACGTCACGGGGTGGAAGCTCTCGGGGGATCACCTTCTTCTCTACGGAAGGAAGGACGTGATCGCCGAATTCGTCGAGAAGGAAGAAGACTGACTCCGTCCGCTGCCCCGCACCCTTCCCCTCTCTTTCCGAGAGCCTTCGGGGCGGTCGTCTTCGACCTCGACGGAACGCTCCTCGACTCGTATGCCGCGATCCACGACTCGCTCGCGCACGTGCAGAGGGCGCTCGGGTTTCCCTTTTGGTCCCTGGACGAGACGCGCCGGCGCGTCGGGCGCGGGCTGGCGGTCCTGATGGAAGAGGCCGTGGGCCCCGAAAGGAGGGACGAAGGAGTCCGCATCTTCCGGGAGCACTATGGAAGGACCGGGCCGGAGGCGACGACGCTCCTCCCCGGGGCGGACGAGGTGACGAAAGCCCTTCGGGAGAGGGGCGTCAGGCTGGCCATCGCGTCGAACAAGCCTTCTGTCTTCTCCCGACAGATACTGTCCCACCTCGGCCTCGCGGACCGGTTCGGGGCGATCCACGGCCCGGACGACGGGTTCCCTGCCAAGCCGGCCCCCCACATGGTCTTCATGGCGCTGGCACTCCTCGGTGTCAAGGCCACGGATGCGCTCTACGTGGGGGACATGCCGCTCGACGTCCTGACGGCCCGGGCGGCCGGCCTCCCCATGGCTGCCGTCGCGACCGGCTCCTCCACCCGTGAGGAGCTTCTGGCCGCGGGGCCGGATATCGTGCTGGATGACCTCCCGGACGTAATGCATCTGTTTCCCTGAAAAACCGGAAGAGGGGGAAATAGAATCCGCCGCCATGAACACCAACTTCGACTCCACCAGCGGCAATGCCGGGCAGGTCCGCTTCTTCAACCCGGGGCCCGTCTGGGTGCGGCCCCAGGTGCTGCAAGCGCTGACCGGCCCCATGATGTCCCACCGGTCGCAGGCCTTCATGGATCTTTACGGACGAATCCTCGAAAAGCTTCCGAAAATCTTCCGGACTGCGGGGAAGGCCCACACCCTCGCCAGCTCCGCGACCGGCGTCTGGGAGGCCGCCCTCGTCTCGTGCGTGGAAGGGCCGGTCCTCTCCTGCGGGAACGGCGCCTTCTCCGACAAGTGGGGGGAGATGGGGCAGCGCCTCGGCCTCGAGGTGGACCTCCTCAAGTACGACTGGGGCCGCGCCGTCAAGGCCGACGAC
>JBLMYG010000314.1:0-6575 GCA_050258155.1 Acidithiobacillales bacterium | reverse complement strand
TGTTCCACACGATTCCCTACGCCGAGGCCAAGCGGCGAGGAGCGATCCAGGAGGAAATCCTCGACGAGTTGACGAGCCGGGCGGCGAGCCTCGATGAGGTCGACCTCGCGCGCGCCGACCGTCTGATCGGCGAGCGGCTGGGGACTCCTAACGCCGCGTCGTAGGAGCGGCCCTTGCGGCCGCCCGTTTCATTCGGGCGACAACGAGCCTCGCCCCTACGACATCGGCGTACTTCCGGGGTCCAACCCGTGCTACAGGTCAACAAATCACGCCTGACCCTGAGGGACGTGCTCATTTCCCGGGCGGCGGTGTGGACATGCCGCCGAGAATTTGCCATCCCGCTGCGGTTTTTATCCAGGTGTGGGTGATCCGAACCGTTTCCGGTGGCTCTCCCTGGCCAGCCTTGTCGGCCCAGAATTCCGTCAGCCAGTAGTGAGTAATGACGATGTTCTCGGTGGCCTGACTGGCAGCCGGCTCGATCGAGTACCACTTCAGCCGGAACCCCTTCTCGGTGTACGCAGTGATCCAATCGGTGATGTGAGCCTTTCTCGCGGGCTGCGAGCTCGAGGAGGGCCAGCCGACGAAGTTCTGGTGCCACAGTGTTCGATACCCGTCGAGGTCGACCGCCTTCACGTAATCCCAGTAGGCGGACTCCAGCTTCCAGACGGCCTGTTCGTCCGCGGACTGCTGCCCCGCCGAGGACAGCGCCACGAACAGGCCGGCGAACGCCAGAAGCAGCAATCTCTTGTCGAGAACCGGCCTCGCCGGCGGGACCGCGCGCCATTCACCAGGGCTCATCGCTTCCTCCTTGCGCAGGTTGTGATGCAAAAGATCAGGTCCTTTCCCAACCCTTCTCCCGGCTTGAAAAATCAGAAAATCAGGTCTGACCCGTCGGTCGCTCGAACCGGAGAAGATCCCCGGGCTGGCACGAGAGCGCGCCGCAGATCGCATCGAGCGTCGAGAAGCGGATCGCGCGCGCCTTGCCGGTCTTGAGGATCGAGAGGTTGGCCAGCGTCATTCCGACCCGATCGGCGAGCTCGGTCAGCGTCATCCGTCGATCGTGAAGGAGGTCGTCGAGCTTGACGGCGATCGCCATGTCAGACCGTTCCTGCGAGGTCTTCGCGCATGAGCGTGCCTTCGGCGAACACTCGGGCCAGCAGGAACGTGAGCAGGACGGCGAGCCAGCCGCTCACCGAAAAGCCGGCCTGGAGATGGAGCGGATGCGCCGGCGTCGAAACCGCCTTCGCGATCGCGCCGATGACGAGGCTGAGCAGCTGCAGCGCGAAGAGCGCCCAGGCGATCGCCCGCAAACGGGACGCGTTCGCGGCGACGAACGGGTCGCCCGCGCGAACCGTCTCGACGATCGCCAGCAGCCGCTTGAGGACGGCGTCGTTCAGCGGGATCGCGGCGAGGCCGAGCATCGCGATCGCGCGCAGGCCCATGACGAGCCGCTCCGCGTCAGGCGAAGGAGAAAGCTTGAACGCGGCCATGATCCATCGCTCGTTGGGCATGACGACCAGCAGAGCCAGGATGGCTGCTCCTCCAAGCCAATTCAGGACGATGAGGATCCGCAGAACGACGTACGCGGTCGGAAGGGCGGCGGAAGAGGCTGGTGTTGACATGTCTTGCTGTCCTCTGATTTATCGAATATCAATATATCATTTATCGAAAATCGTCAAGTCGGGTATTGGAAATCGATAAAAAAACCAGATAGATGGGTCCTTCGTCGCGGACTCCTCGGGATGACAGGAGACCCTCGCCCCAACCCTCTCCCGTCACCGGGAGAGGGAGACCTCTTCAAGTCCCTCTCCCCCAGCCCTCCGGGGGAGAGGGTCAGGGTGAGGGGACGGCCTCAGCTCGCCAACTCAGCAAGTCAAGACGGATCCCTCGAGAGCGTGTATCGCATGATCGCCGCGTGCCGTCCGCCTTTCACGCGCTCGAGGGCGTAGACGTCGCCATCCGGACCGCGTGACGCCGACTGGACGCGCGCAATCTCCAGGCGATCCGTATCGTCCAGCGCCAGTTCGCAGGCTTTGCGGATCTGGTCGAGGTGACGCGCATGCCGCGCGCCGACGATCACGCCCGAGACCCCGGGCCGATCGAGGACCCACCGGATGGCCACGGCGCCGATCGTCGCCTGGTGACGCGAGGCGATCCGGCCAAGCGCGGCGAGCATCTCCTGGAAACGATCCCATCCGCCGAACTCGTCGATGATCAGCCGATACTTGACCAGCGATCGGTTTTCGAGCGGCGGGACGGGATCCGGCGCGCCGAGGTAACGATCCGAGAGGAATCCGCCGGCCACGGCGCCGTAGCAGAGCAGTCCCACCCCGCTCCCGGCGCACTGCGCGGCGAGACCCGCGGCCGGCCGGCGGTCGAGCACCGAATACTGCACCTGATGCGAGGTGATCGCCGCGCCGCCGGCGACGATCTCCGACAGACGCTGCCGATCGAAGTTCGTCAGGCCGACATGGCGGATCTTCCCCGCCCGCCGCAGCTCGTCGAGCCAAACGGCCGCGTCGACATAGCCGGGAACGAAGTAGTCCCACCAGTGCAGCTGGACGAGATCGAGCTGCTCCACGCCGAGGCGCGCGAGCGATCGGTCCACTCCGCGCACGACGTCGGCTCGCGAGTGAGTCGGCAGTCGATCGAGATCGGGGACGTGTTTCGTGTGAACCTGAACGCCGGCGCGTCCTTTTCGCCGCTTCAGCCACCGGCCGATCAGCGCTTCGACGCCGGTGTAGATGTCCGCGCAATCGAACGCCGTGACGCCAGCCTCGACGAACCGATCCATGTCGTCCAGGGCGGCAGCCTCGTCGACGGGCCCGTGGCCGCCGGCCAGCTGCCAGCCGCCCTTCAGCACGCGGGAAATCGTGTAGCCGGGCGCGAGCTCGACTCGCGGAATCGTGCTCACAGGAACACGAACGCGTCAGCCGAGCGGAACGGCCGTGACGTCGCGATGCCGGAACGTCCGGGTCTCAAGACGCGAGATGCGGAACCGCGCGCCGCAGTTGGGATCGGGACACGCGATCTCGGCGTCCGTCGTCATCCAGTCGTGCGGATGCGTGACCCGCTGCTTCGCCGGCAGCAGGGGCAGCAGCGCCGCCAGCGCGTAAATGGAGAACGACTGGCCGGGCGGCAGCGAGAGGTTCTCGCCGCGGAGCTCGAACGAGTCGCCGACGCGGTGCCCGCAAACCATCGGCCGATCCGTCGCGACGACTTCCACGCGCAGATCGTAAAGGTCGAACGTGTCGTCGCGATCGTCCATGGCAGTCCTCGCGCGCAGTACTATAGCCGCGCTCCGGAACGAGCGCCGACATGAACGCTCCCAACGCATGACCCTCGTCCGGGCTCTGATCGGCGCGCTCGCCGCGGGCGGCGCGTTCTTTCTCATCCGCTGGGTCCTCGAAGCGCGGCGCATCTCTTCGGAACGCGGCGCCGCGACCCCGGGGCCGACGCCGCTCGGTCTGGTCATCGGGTTGGTCACCAACTTCTTCGACACCCTCGGCATCGGTTCGTTCGCGACGACGACCGCGGCATTCCGCCTGTTCCGCCTCGTGCCCGACGAGTTGATTCCGGGCACCATCATCGTCGGCGACGCGCTGGCGGTCCTGACACAAGCCGCGCTGTTCATCGGCGTGGTCGAGGTCGATCCGCTGCAGCTGACGGCGCTCATCGCGGTGTGCGTGGCGGGCGGGTGGACAGGAACCGGAGTCGTGACCCGGCTTTCGCGGCGCGCCATTCAACTCGGCCTCGGGACGGCGCTGATCGTGGCGGCCGTGTTCATCGCCTTTGGCATGTTCGGTTTGATGCCGGCCGGCGGTACGGCGCGCGCCCTGACGCCTTCGGCGTTCGTGCTCGCGCTGGTGATCAACTTCCTGCTCGGCGCACTTCTGCCGCTCGGGATCGGCAACTACGCGCCGAGCCTCGTGGTGTTCAGTCTGCTCGGCATGGATCTCCGGGCGGCGTTTCCGATCATGATGGGGTCCGGCGCCTTCGTCGCGACCGTGGCCGGTGTTCGATTCCTGTCGGCGCGGCGCTTCCACCAGCGGGCGGCGCTCGGACTGGCGATCGGCGGCATTCCCGGCGTGATCGTCGCCGTGTGGCTCGTCAAGTCCCTTCCGCTCGGAGCGCTGCGCGTGCTCGTCCTCGCCGTCGTCCTGTACGTGGCGGTCACCCTGCTGCGATCGGGGATGGGTCAGACCTGATTCTCTGATTTCCCGGCAGAGGGACAATCCGGGTTTGGCCCCGACCGCGTGCTAACCTCTTCCGAGGCGAATCCTCGAATCGGACAAATGTGGTGGCCGGCACTTCGTCCAGAAGCGGCCAGAACTCTAGAAGAGGTGCTCGATGACCGCGAAGGAACTCCGCCGTCTCCTGATCCTGTCGCTTTCCACGGCCGCACTGCTATTGGCGGACACCGCCGCAGCGGCACCGTCACAGATTTCCTGGGGCACGGCATTCGTCTCGACGCACACGGTCGCATTCACCGGCTTCGTGCCCATGACGACTTTCACCGTGAACAATTCTGAAATGAAAATAGGCGGTACCGGAACCGTGTGTACCGATGGCGCGGGTGGGAGCTGCCATTTTTCCGCCTCGGTCTCGCTACCCGGCGGAGCCAGGATTGTCGGTCTCGACCTCGAGGCATGCGATATCACGGATCAAGGTTCGGTGTCCCTGACGATCGCCGCCTGCCCCACGAACACGGGCGGCTGCTCGCCGATCACGACTGTGGTTTCAGCCGACACCGGCTGTGTCCGAACGACCAGCTCTGCCCTGAACACGACAGTCGACAACGAGAATTTCTATTACGTCCTCCTGGCGACGATCTCGGACACGACGGCCAGCGTCGGAGCCCGGGCCGCTCGCGTGCACTACCAGTTGCAGATCAGCCCGGCTCCCGCCACGGCGACCTTCTCCGACGTGCCGACCGATCACATCTACTTCCGGGCCGTCGAGGCGCTCGCCGCTTCGGGCATCACGCAGGGTTGCGGCAGCGGCAACTTCTGCCCGGACGGAACAGTCACGCGAGGGGAGATGGCAGTTTTTCTCGCGCGGGCGCTGGGCCTGGCTTTTCCGAACTAGGGTCGGCCGGCGACGACTCCGTTCATTCGCCCCAGCGCTCGGTATAACCGGGTGGGTTCCGTCTGGACTTGGTGATTGCCGGTCTCAGTCCGACCTCTCGCGCGGCCGGACCTCCTGGTCTCCGTCAAACCGAGCAAGTCAAGACCAACCCCACCGAGACTCGAAGTCAGCAAACCAGGACAGACCCCGGTCCCCGTCCTGACATGCTCATGGTCGAGGGATCAGTTCGGGAAGTGAAGTCCCAGCGCCCTGGACAGAAACACGGCCACCTGCGCGCGCGTCACCGGGGCATCCGGGCAGAAGTTCCCGCCTCCACATCCGTTTGTAATGCCGGCAGCGGCCAGGGCTTCAATGAATTGAAAGAAGGGGTGCGAGGTCGGCACATCGCCGAAGGTCGCGATGGCCGGCGGGGGGCTCACCGTGCGATGCCACCACACTTCCACCCCGCCAAGATACTGAGGGCGCGGGCTCGCGTCCTGCTCGACGAAGAGCACGTACTGGTGGTCCCGATTGTTCGGTATCGGCACGTTGAGCGGGCCATCGTAATCCGTGTCCCAATCATGGGCCGGGACCGCAAAGCCCACGAGCCCGGCAACGTGGCCGGCCTTGTTCCGCTCGAAGAGCGCGACGTGGAACACTTCGTCCGTGTCCGTCTTGTTGTTCACGCCGATGAAGTCGATCACCGCGCCCGCAGGAATGTTCATCGTGGCGAAGTACATGACGCCCTGGGACGCGCAGTCGGCGCAAAAGCGCCCGAAGGTCCTAAGGTCCACCGGAGTTCCGATGTCCAATCCCGCTCCACTCGCGGAGATGGCCGTGAACGACGCCGCCGTGACCGCGGTGATCGTCTCGTTCTGGATTCCGAACTCCCTCGGGGCGACGCGAGCCGTCAGAAGCGGCCGATTCGCGACCGGCAGCTGCGCCCCGGCAACGGCAGCGGCCAGAAGCGAAGCGACCGACAGACCAAGAAGACGGGGGCCCTTTCGCGCGGAAGACATTCGGTTCTCCTTTGCGAGCGACAGAATATCCAGCGCAACTTCCGCGGCTTCGCTCGTAACAAATCGCTAATTCGCATAGCCTCATCAAACGCCAAGTCGCCGCTCGGTATCGCAGGAGCGGCGCGCGACCGCGCCGCCTGCCTCGGCCGTCATCTCACCCCGGATCCGTCGTACGCGGCGATTCCGTAGATCAGGCTGACACGTCCCCCAGGAAGCTGCTGAACTTTCCGGAGTTCGAGCGCGCGGCGACGTCGCGTCGTCGCGAAGAGCGCCTTCCCATCGCCGACGATCAGCGGATAGACGATGAGCCGGAGCTCGTCCACCAGCCCGGCGTCGATGAGGCTCGCCGTCGTTCGAGCGCCCCCGATGAGATAGATGTCTTTGCCGGGCCGCTGCTTGAGGGCAGCGATCTCGTCGAGTCCCCGGACGAAGCGCGTGTTCGGCCAGCGAGCCGAAGTCAGCTTGCTCGAGAGCACGTAATGCGGCGTC
>JBLMYG010000313.1:0-5661 GCA_050258155.1 Acidithiobacillales bacterium | reverse complement strand
CGTAGAAGATGAGGGGGATCCTCTTGGGGATCTGGTAGTTCAGCCGGCGGGACAGCTCGTCGTAGGCCGACTCGGCCATCGAGACGACCTTCTCGAGCGAGCCCTTCTCGCGCGCGTAGTAGTAGACGTCGAAGTGCGTCGAGGTATAGATGGACCAGTCGAAGACGTCGTAGACGATCTTGTTCTGCCCCACCCCGAGCGCCGGAGCCGCGAAAAGGAGTGCGAGGACGGTGCCCATCGCAAGGGAAAGGGGGGCCCGAGGGGTGCGGCTCTCCGGGGGGCGCGTTTCCTTGCGCCCCCCGGACCCCCATTGGAGCAATTTCGCACCCGAGTCTGCTGGCGGCGTGGGCCATCGTCTTTGACGGACGTCGCACCCCCCGAAGACTCGTCGCCTAATCGAAGACATAGCGGTTCGCCTCGCGTTCCCGCACGACGAAAAGCCCGAGGAGCTGCCCCTCGAGGGAGAAGAGGTTCTCGAAGAGCCCCACCATCTCGTCGGTGGCCCTCTTCGGCTTCTCCTTCTGGTCGTGGAAGTTCTCTAGAAAGAGCGTGGCCCCCGTGCGCCCGTCGAGGGCGAGGATGCCGACGTCGAACGTGAAGCCGGTCGACTCGATGAGGACCTGCCGCGTGTAGATCCTGTTGTCCACGGGGCTCCGGTACTCCTCCGTCCGGTAACCCGACTTGTTCTCGACGCGGAAGTCGACGACGCCGGACAGGAGGATGTCGGCCCCCGTCCGGGCCCCGAGGCCGCGCCAGAAGGCCGCATTCTCGGAGAGCTCCTTGAGCGTCGAGCCCGGCAGCTTCACGTCCGGGGGCGTCGCCACGAGCGTCATCTTCGTCCGCTTCTGGAGAAGCTTCCCGAGGTAGCGGCGGAACTCGGCGTCGAGGTCGATGCCGGCGATCCGGGTCGCCTCGCGCTTGTCGGAGGTGGTGGAGGCGACCAGAAAGGGAGCGATCGAGATCCTCTCTCGCCCGGTGACCGCGAGCTTCGGCCGGAGGGGAAGCCGGATCTTCGTCTCGAAGACGCCCGCGAGAAGGGGCGCGGCTCCCGCCGAGAGGAGGACCGCGATGAGAAGGAGGGCCAGAGCGCGCCGGCAGCTCATGGGTGGGGAGTCGGGGAGGGGAGCGGCGCCGCCTCGGATCCGGAGCCAGCCCTCTGGGAGGCCGTGTAGTACTCGGCGAAGCGGGCGTAGTTGCGGCGGATGTGGGTCTCCTCGGGAGCGAGCTCGAGGGCCCGGCGGTAGGCGGCCAGCGCCTTGGCCGTCTCCCCGACGGCCTCGTACGCCACGGCGAGGTTGTTCTGGATCTCGGCGTCGTTCGGCTTCTCGGCGCTCGCCCGCAGGAACCGGAAGAGCGCCTCGTGCCAGAAGCCCTGCCTGGCCATCTTCGCGCCGTAACCCATCTCCGCTCCGGCCCCCGTGTCGACGACCTTCGAGGCACAGCCGGCGCCCGCGCCGACCAACCCGGCCAGCGCCGACAGGAGAAGCCGGGAGAGGACGACTCTTTTCACGCGCCGCGCGGGCATTATAGTCACGCCGCTTCGGCCGGAATCGCAGCAAGAGAGGTGCCGCGTCGTGTCGATGAGAACCGTTCTCCCGGGAGGACGGGAGCGCGAGAAGGCGCTCCTCGCGAAAGGGGCCCGGCTCGTCTCGCGGACGGACGACGAGTTCCCGGCTCTCCTTCGCGAGATTCCCAGGCCGCCGCAGCGCCTCTGGGTTCTCGGCCGGCCGCTCTGCACGGCACCTGCCGTGGCCGTCATCGGGGCACGGCGCGCCTCCCGGGGCGGCCTCGCCGCGGCGGGCCACCTCGCCGCCGGCCTGGCCCGCGCCGGCGTGATCGTGGTCTCGGGATTCGCCCGCGGCATCGACGCGGCGGCGCACCGGGGCGCGCTCGAGGCGGGAGGGATCACGATTGCCGTCTTTGGCTGCGGCCTCGACGTCTGCTATCCGCCCGAGCACGCCGCGCTCCTCGCGGAGCTCGTCCAGGGGGGGACGGCGATCTCGGAGTTCGACCCGGGGGAGCGGCCCCTTCCGTACTACTTCCCGATCCGGAACCGGATCATCGCCGGCCTGTCCCGGATCGTCCTCGTGGTGGAGGCCGCGGAGAAGAGCGGGTCGCTCATCACCGCCCGCTACGCCGCGGACTACGGCCGGGACGTGGCCGCGGTCCCGGGACCGATCCTGACGGAGGGGTGCGCCGGGACGAACGCCCTTCTCAAGGACGGCGCCATTCTGGTTCGGGACGTGGAGGACGTTCTCGCCGAGCTGTCGGAGCCCTCGCTTCTCAAGGCCGCCACCCGGACGGGGCTTCGTGCACCTGTCCCGCCGCCCGAGCTCGACCCCGACGCGGCGGCGGTTCTCGCCGCCCTCGACCCCTCCGAGGCCCGCGACACGGACGCACTTCTCGCCGCCACGCGGCTCACGGCGGCACGCCTCTCGTCGGCCCTGGTGCGGCTCGAGCTGGAAGGGCTCGCCACGGCGCTTCCCGGCGCCCTCTTCCTCCGCCTTCCCGGCCCGGCTTGACAGCCGTGCCATCGTAGTCCGCTTCATGGACAAGTCGCTCGTCATCGTCGAATCACCTGCCAAGGCCAACACCCTCGCCAGATTCCTCGGGAAGGAGTTCACCGTCCGGGCGTGTTACGGCCACGTGCGGGACCTTCCCCGGAAAGGGATCTCCGTCGACCGGGAGAGAGGATACGAGCCGAGCTACGAGGTCCTGCCGGGGAAGGAGCGGGTCCTCGCCGAGCTGAAGAGGGCGGGAAAGGGGGCCGGGACGGTCTTTCTCGCGGCCGACCCCGACCGCGAGGGAGAGGCGATCTGCTGGCATCTTCGCGAGGTGCTCCGGCCCGCCCTGCGCGGCGCGGAGTTCAAGCGGGCTGAATTCCAGGAGATCACGAAATCGGCCGTCACGCGCGCCGTCGAGCACCCCGGCACGATCGACATGAACCGCGTCGCGGCGCAGCAGGCGCGCCGGATCATCGACCGCCTCGTCGGCTACGAGGTGTCGGATCTCCTCTGGTCGAAGGTCTGGCGGGGCCTCTCGGCGGGCCGCGTCCAGACCGTCACCCTCCGGATCATCGTGGAGCGCGAAACGGAGCGGGAGCGGTTCGTCGCCGTCCCGTACTTTTCCGTCCCCTGCACCCTCCGTAAGGGAGAGGCCGCCTTCCCGGCGCGCGTCGTCCTCTGGGGCGGGGAGAAGCTGAAGTTCGACGGCACGGACCCCCGCCTTGCGACGCGCGAAGCGGCGGAGGCCGTGGCGGGGCACGTCCGCTCCTCGGCTCTCCGCGTCGTCTCGGTCGAGGCGAAGGAGCGCCGCTCCGCTCCGCCGCCCCCCTTCACGACCTCGAAGCTCCAGCAGGCGGCGGCGCGCGTCCTCGGGTTCACGGTCCGGCGGACGATGCAAGTCGCCCAGAGGCTCTACGAGGGAAAGGCGCTCGGCGAGCGGGGGACCGTCGGCCTCATTACCTACATGCGGACCGACTCGACGCGGACGGCCGACGAGGCGCTGAGGGCGGTCCGCGAGGCCATCGTGAAGAGCTGGGGCGAGGGGGCGCTGAACCCGGAGGTCCGGCGATTCCGGCAGAAGAAGGGGACACAGGACGCCCACGAGGCGATCCGGCCCACCTCGATGGACCTCCCGCCGGAGGCCGTCGCCCGCTTCCTGACCTCCGACGAGCTGAAGCTCTATCGCCTGATCTGGACACGCTTCGTCGCCTCCCAGATGAGCCCCTCGATCTCGGAGATCACGACCGTGGACATCGAAGCCCGGGTGGAGGGGAGGGGCGAGGTCGCGGGGCTCCGGGCCACGGGGACCGTCCTCAAGGACGCCGGCTGGCTCCGCGCCCACGGGGAGACGGCCGACGACGAGACCCCCGAGGAAGAGAACGGGAGGGGCGGGGGAGACGCGGCGGGAGAGGAAAGGGAGGCCGCGGGCGCGAAAGTCAGGCTTCCCGAGATCGTCGAGGGCGAGACGCTCCCCCTCGTGGCGGCCGCCGTCGAGGCGCACGAGACGCAGCCGCCGCCGCGCTTTGGCGAAGCCTCTCTCGTGAAGTTCCTCGAAGAAAACGGCATCGGCCGCCCCTCCACGTACGCGGAGATCCTCCGAAAGATCGAGGACCGCGCCTACGTCCGGAAGAAGGATCGCCGCTTCATCCCGACGCCCCTCGGCCGCCTCGTCGTCGACCTGATGCTCGACGGCTTCGACGACTTTTTCGAGACCGGCTACACGGCCCGGATGGAGGAGGAGCTCGACGAGGTGGAGGAGGGGAGCCTCGACTGGCGGAAGGCGCTGACCGACTTCGACGGCAAGTTCGTCAGGGACCGGGAGCGGGCGAAGAAGAAGATGGTCTCGCTCAAGGCGGGCCTCCCGCTCGAGAAGGTCCGGAAGACGTTCGTCCACTTCCACCTTCCGAACGGGCCGGGAGACACCTGTCCGAAGAGCGGCCATGCGCTGAAGCTCCGGATGGGGAAAGCCGGCCTCTTCATCGCGTGCGCCGGCTATCCGAAGTGCGACTTCACGCAGGACATTCCCGAGGTCGAGGAGGACGAGATCGATGCGAGCGACCTCGAAGGGCAGACGTGCGAGGAGTGCGGAAGCCCGATGAAGCTCCGGACCGGGCGTTCCGGCTCCGCCTTCCTCGGCTGCACCGCCTACCCGGCCTGCCGGAGCACCGTTCCGGTGAGTGTGGCCGGCGGGAAAGCGGAGGCGCGTCCGGACATCCCGACCGGCGAGACCTGCCCCTCCTGCGGTCGCCCCCTCGTCACCAAGCACGGCCGGTACGGCGACTACGTCGCCTGCTCGGGCTGGCCCGCCTGCCGCTACCGCCCCCCGAAACCGGTCACGACCACGGGCGTGGCGTGTCCCGAGTGCAGAACCGGCGAGATCCTCGTCCGGCGGGGCCGCTTCGGCCCCTTCTACGGCTGCTCGAACTACCCGAAGTGCCCGAAGAACTTCCGGGCACGCCCCGTCCCCAAGTCGTGCCCCTCCTGTGGCGCTCCGTACCTCCTCGTCCGTGACCGGAAGGCCGGGCCCTTCTTCGTCTGCGACAAGGAAGGCTGCGGCTTCGAGGCCGCCGCGCAGGATCTAGATCTCTACGCGCCGACGACGAAGCTCCCCGAGAAAGCGCTGGCCACGGACGCGGAAGCCGCGATGGCGCCGTCCTCGAAGAGAATCCCAAGGTCGCGGGCGCCGAACGCCAGAGGGGCGAGGAAGAAAAAATGAAAGGTCCGCGTCGGGGCTAGACCTCTATCGAGCCTTTCATCATCAGGACGGCGCTTCCGGCGACCTTCACGGCGGCGGGAACTCCGTCCGGCCCGCGCTCGACGGCCACCTCGATCTGCGACGGCCGTCCCATCTCGATCCCCTGATCGATGAAGAAGCGGGGCACGCCGTCGGGGAGGGCGTCGTGGAGGGCGAGGTAGACGCCGAGCGGGCCTGCCGCCGAGCCGGTGGCGGGGTCCTCGGGGACGCCGGCGCCCGGACAGAAGGCGCGCGCGCGGACGCGGTCGCCGGCGAAGGCGAAGAAATAGACGATCAGGAAATTCAGCTCCCTTTCGAGGGAGTTCAGGACCTTGACGTCCGCGACGGCTGCCGAGACGTCCGCCACGGAGACGAGCGGAATGGTCAGCGTCCGGTTCCCGGTCGAGACGACCTGCGGGGGCA
>JBLMYG010000312.1:0-5790 GCA_050258155.1 Acidithiobacillales bacterium | reverse complement strand
TACTACCGGCAGCCCATCAGCGAGAGTGCGACGGGCGCTGCCTTCGACTCCGCGACGGGGATCGCGACGTATACCTTCAAGACGGCCATCCCCACGGATGCTACCGGCACGTGGACGATCGCTGGCCAGGGCCGGCGGACGGTCAACCTGGTCAAGGGAGTCGGCGGAACGATCTCTTACACGGAGGGAGCGGTTGACGGGGGTCCCAACGCGCCGAAGGATCCGCGTCTCAACGGCAACCCGCTTCTCAACATCTCGGTCGACGGGAGCGATGTCGTCGCGCGCCGTGTCGTCGTCGACCTCGTGAAGTGCGACGCCTGCCACTACCGGCTCGCGACGACCTTCTCGCACGGCGGCCAGCGGATCGCGATCCAGTTCTGCGTCATGTGCCACAACCCGAACGGCGACGACTCGTCCCGGCGCCCTTCCGACCACTCGCAGGACCCGGCGGAATCGATCTCCTTCCAGCGGATGATCCACCGGATCCACACCGGCGAGGAGCTGACGCAGGACTATACGATCTACGGGTTCAACGGCCAGCCGAACAGCTTCAACGAGGTGACCTACCCCGGCGACCGCCGCGACTGCATCAAGTGCCACGCCGGGAATAACCTCAACACGACCAACCTGCCGACGCCGGTCGGTACGCTGGACGTCGTCACCGATCGCGACTACTTCTCGCCGCGCGGCCCGGGAACCGCCGCCTGCACCGGCTGCCACGACGACCGCGACACAGCCGCGCACGCCTACCTCAACACGACAACGTTCCCTGGTAACACACAGCCGACGGAAGCGTGCGGAACCTGCCACGGCCCGAACAGCGAATGGTCACCCGCCAAGGTCCATGCCCGTTGATTTGCGATGAGGCCGAGATGAGAACACGAATCTATCTTCCCGGCGGCATCCTCCTTCTGGTGGCCGTGCTGCTGCTGATCGGGCTCGTACCGGGCCTGACGCTGGCGGCGAGCCCGCCGAAGGCCGACCCGCTGGCCGACAGCCTCTGCGCGTCGTGCCACGGAGACCAGGTGAAGGCGTTCCTAAACAACCCGCACGACCGTGGCCTCGCGGCCAAGGGATGGCGGGTGGACGCCATCTGCGAGACGTGCCACGGCGACGGGAGGAAGCACGCCGAGGCCGGCGGCGACGTGACGCTCATCAAGGGGATGAAGGGCCTGTCGGGCGCCGAGACCTGCCTGAAGTGCCACAACCAGATCGGACATGCCTGCGCGACCTGCCCGCCGGTCGGCGCCAAGGCCTCGCAGGGCGCGCTCATCGACACGGCCTCGCACGTGGCGAGCGCGCACGCGCCGCAGCCTGCGGTGAACTGCCTCGACTGCCACTCGATCCACTCCTCCGCCTTCACCGCGCGGGGGCTCCTCGTCAAGCCGCAGCTCGAGCTCTGCGAGAGCTGCCACCCGACGACGGTCGCGGCCTTCCGCAACAAGCCGTACACCCACCGCGTGGGCCGGGGCGGGATCGAGTGCACGTCCTGCCACGAGCCCCACGGCCGGCAGGGAAAGGACGGGATGAAGCTGACGCGCGCGGGCGAGCAGCCCTGCGTCAGCTGTCACGCGGAGAAGAAGGGACCCTTCGTCTATCCGCACGTCGGCGACACAGCGGGCGACTGCACGACCTGCCACCAGCCGCACGCCTCGACCAACATGCACATGCTCGTTCAGCCGAACGTCATGCAGCTCTGCCTGAACTGCCATTCGCGGCTCGGCGCGAACACCCTCGGCTCGCAGCCTCCGTCGTTCCACAACGTCAACCTGCCGCGGTACCAGAACTGTACGACGTGTCACACGGCGATCCACGGCTCGAACCGATCGCCGCTGTTCCTGAAGTAGGAGGTGACGGATGAGAGAGACCAAGCTCCCCCGGCTCCTCCTCGCGGCCGCCCTTCTCCTGGCCGCCGGTCCCGCCCTCTCCCAGAGCTTCCCGCTCGACATCGAGCTCGGCTACCGGTTCGTCAACGTCGCCGGCAGCGACGAGATGTACCGGTCGCAGATCAACGAGCGCGAAGGCTTCCTCCTCCGCTCGCTCACGCTGGCCACGAGCGACTTCAACGGCGGGACGAAGCTCTTCGACAAGTTCCGCCTCGACGCGAGCGACGTCGGCGCCGGACCCCTCAGCTCGGCGCGGCTTCAGATGGCCAAGAGCGGGATCTACGACCTCCGCTTCTCCTACGGGCGCTGGCAGCTCTTCAGCGCGCTGCCGGCCTTCGCGAACCCGTTGCTTGCCCAGGGGATCGTCCCGGGCCAGCACAGCTACGAGACGACGCGCTACGTCTACGACGCCGAGCTCCAGATCCTCCCGGGCGCCATCTTCACGCCGATCCTGGGCTACAGCTACAACGTGGTGTCGGGACCTGCGGCGACGACCATCTCCCTCGGAGGCGACGAGTTCCGCCTGAGCCAGAACTTCAAGACCTGGGACGAGGAGCCCCGGGTCGGCTTCAACTTCCTGACCGGCCCCGTCGCCGTCAACTTCATGCAGGGTTGGCGGAGGTCCCATTCCACAGAGAATTCGCAGCTGACGGCGGGAGCGGGCTCGGGAAACAACACGGCCACCGTCCTCGGCCAGACCATCAGCAGTACCGGTTACAGCCGGTCGGCCACGACCGACGTGAACATCCCGGTCACGACGGCCTCGGCGACCTTCCAGCTCGGATGCTTCGGCCGGATTCTCGGCTCCTACGTCCGGGCCAACGGCGAGAGCGGGACGGAGGGGGTGGAAGCGGCCACGGGAAACTACGTCAGCTTCGCGGCGGCCAGCTTCTTCGGGGGCCTCTCGGAGACGGTCCAGTCGAACGCGAGCGCCGAGAACTGGCGGGGCGCGGCACGGGCCGAGGTGACCGTCCTGCCTAACCTCGAGCTCGCCGGCGGCTGGGTCGAGAGAAGCCATGAGCAGACCGGCTTCGAGCTTCTCTCGACGCTCCTGACCAACACCACCAACTTTGCCGGGACGCCCACGCCGAACATCCAGACGATCCTGGACATCAACAACGGATACAAGCGGACCGACCAGGTCTTCGACATCGGCGCCATCTACCGGAAGGCCGGACCCTTCGGCCTTCGCTTCACCTACTCCCACACGAAACAGGACGTGACGCTGTCCGAAGACGTCGCCGAGATCGTCGTCCCCGGCGGCCAGTCCGGCGACTACGAGCGGTCGATCAACACCTATGACGCCGGCGTGACGTTCTCTCTGGGCGGCGTGGTTCTGGACGGCGAGTGGCGCAACGACGACGCCGACGAGGCCATTGTGCGGACCGACTACGCGAGCCGGACGACGTGGCGGGCCCGCCTGACCCTCAACAGGTGGAAGTTCTTCCGGATCTCGGGAACGGGCCAGTGGACTTCACAGTCGAACACTCAGACGGGAATCGACTCCACGGGCACGTTCCGGCAATACGGCGGCGACGTGGACATCATTCCGATCTCCGCCCTCACCCTCCGTTTCTCCGGAAACGTCTTCTACACGAGCACCTCCATTCCGATCCTCACCCCCCAGAACCTGCTGGTGGCCACGTCGCGAAACCTCGAGGACGGCTACTCGCTCGAGGGGGGTCTCTCCCTGAACCTGAAGCCACTGACCCTCCAGGCCTCGGGCGGCGAGTTCAAGAACAAAGGCTCCCAGGACTTCAAGATCGATCGCTTCCGCGGAACCCTCGAGGTCCCCGTCGTCAAGTCGCTCTCTGTCGTGGCGGAATGGGCCTACGACAAGTACACGGAGACGATCTACGCGTACGGCGATTACAGCGCGAGCCGTGTCGGCCTCTTCGTCCACTGGAAGGGCTACTAGGCCGCCGTCCTCCACGTCCTTCTCGGGCCCCGGCTCCGGGGCCCTTTCTTTTTTCCGGGGCGACTAAGATCCGCCCGTGAAACCGTTCCCGCCCCCTGTCCGGGTCCCGGGGGGGGTCGCCGTCTTCGCGGACGCGCACCTCGGCCAGGCTGAAGGCGACGCCGACGACTTCCTCGAAGCGCTCGCCGCCGTGAGGGGACGCGGCTTTTCCACGATCGTCTTTCTGGGTGACATCTTCCACTACTTCATCGGTGACGCCCGGTTCGAGACGCCGCTGGTCCGCCGGGTCCTCGAGGCCTGGCGCGACCTCGCGGCCTCCGGGACGTCGCTCCGGTACGTCGAGGGAAACCGCGACTTCTTCCTTCGCGGCACGCGCTTCGTCTCCGCGTTTTCGGCGTACGGGGAGATGGACGGGCTGGACATCGGGGGTGTGAGGTACGCGCTCGTCCACGGCGACCGCGTCAACACGCGGGACCTCCCTTACCGGTTCTGGCGGCTCCTCTCGAAGAACCCCGTCTCGCGCGGGGCGCTGGCCCTGATACCGGGCCCCCTGGCCCGCGCGACCGTCCGGAAAACCGAGGAGCGCCTCTACAGGACCAACTTCCGGCACAAGTCCCGGCTGCCGGAAGCCGAGCTGCTCGCTGAGGGACGGCGGGCGCGCCGGGCGGGCTACGACCGGCTTCTCCTGGGCCACTTCCACGTGGAGCGGCTTCTCGAGGCTCCGGACGCCGTCGCGCACGTGCTCCCCGCCTGGCTGGAAGAGCGGAAGCACGCAGAGATCGATGCCGGGGGGCGCCTCACGGTCGTCGCGGAGCCGGGGGTGGAGCGGGCCGTCAGGCGCGGCACCGGACCGGCGTGACGCCCCTGTTTCCGCTTCCCGCCGGCCGACTCGAGGGAACCCTCCGCGTGCCGGGGAGCAAGAGCATGACGAATCGCGCGCTCCTCGCGGCCGCGTGCGCCGAGGGGGAGAGCACGCTCACGAATCCGCTCGATTCCTCCGATACCCGCGCGCTGGCCTCGGCGCTGGGGCGGCTGGGAGCGGGGGTTTTCTTCGAGGGCGTGAGT
Source organism: Acidithiobacillales bacterium (assembly GCA_050258155.1). GTDB lineage: Bacteria > Acidobacteriota > Thermoanaerobaculia > UBA5066 > UBA5066 > DAOMFB01. Next base: position 921 of record JBLMYG010000312.1, on the reverse strand, counting down.
TGGCGGGTCTGCGGACCGCTGGGTCCCCGCGACGCCTCGGAGCAGGAGCTGACGATCGACGTCGGGGATGCGGGCACGCCGGCCCGGTTTCTCGCAGCCCTCCTTTCCGCGGTCCCCGGGCGCTACATCCTCGATGGCAGCGCCCGGATGCGGCAGCGGCCGATGGCTCCTCTCTTCGGAGCGATTCGAAGCCTTGGCGGAGAGGTGAGGTGTCTCGCCGAGGAGGGATTTCTTCCCGCCGCGATCCGCGGAGGTACGCTCCGGGGCGGCCGCGTCCGGATCCGCGGCGATGTCTCCTCGCAGTTCCTCTCGGCGCTGATGCTCGCCTCGCCTCTCGTTCAGGGCGGCATCGAGCTTTCCGTCGAAGGGCCGGTCTCATCCGCCGCCTACCTCGCCCTGACGCACCGCGTTCTCGAAGCGTTCCGCGGGCGTCCGGGGGCCGGGTACCGCCCGGCGCGCTTCGCCGTCCCGGGGGACGACTCGGCGGCCTGCTTCCCGATCGCCGGAGCGCTCGTGTCGGGGGGGACCGTGACGCTTCTCGGGCTCTCGCGGCAGCCGGAGCAGCCGGATGCCGTCTTCAGGGGATGGGCCGAGGAGGCGGGAGGACGGCTCTCCTGGAGCGGCGATGGTGAGAGCTCGGCGTTGTCGGTCGACGGGCGCCATCTTCCCGCGGCGCAGGCGCTCCGCCCCCTGTCGGTGGACGTCGACGCCGCCCCCGACGCCGCGCTCCCGCTCGCCTCGCTTCTCGCCTTCGCCGGGGGGACCTCGGTCATCTCGGGAGCGCGCCGCCTCCGGGACACGGAGTCGGACCGCCTCTCGGCGGTGGTCGATCTTCTCGAGCGCGCCGGCTCGTCGGCGCGCGAGGAAGACTCGGGGGCCGGCCTCCGCCTCGTCATCGAGGGGGCGGCCGGGAGGCCGAGG